>JBEVLS010000342.1:0-4426 GCA_040509015.1 Microbacterium sp. | reverse complement strand
TCAACCAGGTCGCCTTCGCCGTCGCGGGCGCAGACCTGACCGTCACGATGGCGGTCGAGGGCGGACAGCTGCAGCTCAACGCGTTCGAGCCGGTGATCGCGCACTCGATCTTCCAGTCGATCACGTGGATGCGGCGCGGGATGTGGACGCTGCGCGTCAACTGCGTCGACGGCATCACGGCGAACAGGGAGCGACTGGGGGCCATGGTCGGCTCATCGGTGGGCGTCGTGACCGCGCTGACGCCGTTCATCGGGTACGCGGCGTCGGCGGCCCTCGCCAAGACCGCGCTGCTCACCGGACGCAACGTCGCCGACCTCGTGGTCGAGGCGGGGCTCATGACGCGCGACGAAGTCGTCAAGCAGCTCTCACCGGCCCGTCTGTCGGGGCTCGAGACCATCACGGCCGCGATCCCGATCGTGCAGGCAGCAGAGGACGTGGTGGCGCTCGACGAGCGCTGATCGCGTCGGGGCCCCGGTCCTCGCTACGCTGGGCCACGACAACTTCCCAGAGGGGGGACTCTTCATGACCGATCCGAACACGCCCGCCGGCGCGACTCCGCCGCCGTCGTACCCGCCCGCCGCGCCGCAGCCCTACGAGTCGGCTCCGCCGGCCGCGTACGGAGCGCCCGCGCAGCCGACCGTTCCGGGCAAGACGCTCGGCATCGTCGCGCTGGTCCTCGCCATCGTCCCGATCGGCCTTCAGCTGGTGGGTCTCATCCTCGGCATCGTCGCGCTCGTGCAGAGCAAGAAGGCCGGCCAGAAGAACGGCTTCGCCCTCGCGGCGATCATCGTCAGCGCGGTCCTGCTCGTCGTCGGGGTCATCATCGCGATCATCCTCTTCGCCGTCTTCGCCACCGCAGGCGGCGACCTGGCGAACCAGATCCAGGCGTGCATCGACAACGGCGGCACGGGAACGGTCGAGTTCCAGGGCGTCACCATGACCTGCGAGGAACTGCTCGAGCAGTCCAACCGCTGAGTCGACATCGACGGGCGATCCGCTTCGGCGGGTCGCCCGTCGTCGTCAGTCCGTGATGCGGCAGTAGGTGGTGAGCTCGCCGATGCCGTCGATCCCGACCGTCACGGTGGAGCGATCGCGCAGGAACACCTGGGGGTCGCGGCTGTAGCCGGCACCGCCCGGGCTGCCGGTCGAGATCAGGGTGCCCGGCAGGAGCGTCGCCGACTTCGACAGGTGCGAGATGAGCGCCGACACGGGACGCACCATCTGACCGGTCGAGGCGTCCTGCATCGTGTGACCGTCCAGCACGGTCCAGATGTGCAGGTCCTGCGGGTCGGGGATCTCGTCGGCCGTGACGACGAACGGACCGGTCGGGGTGAACCCGTCGAACGACTTGCAGCGCGACCACTGCGCCTCGGAGTACTGGATGTCCCGGGCGGTGATGTCGTTGACCACGGTGTAGCCCCACACATGGTCGAGCGCGTCAGCGGGCGAGACGTCCTTCGCGGGGCTGCCGATGATCACACCGAGCTCGGACTCGTAGTCGACCGATTCGCTCAGCGAGCGTGGCCAGGTCGTGGTGGCGTCGTGAGCCGACAGCGAATTCGGCCACAGCACGAAGACCGTCGGCGTCGAGTCGGTCTTGAGCCCCAGTTCGCTCGAGTGCGCCGCGTAGTTGAGGCCGATCGCGAGGATCACCGGAGGAGCGAGGACCGCCGAGGCGAACGTCATGTCGGCGAGCGGATGCCGCGTGCCGGACGGGGCCGCGTCGCGCACGCGCGCGAGCAGCTCGTCGCCGCCGGCGATGAGCTCTTCGAGGAAGCGCGGCGCATCGGCGAACAGCTCCTCGACGATGATCGCGTCCCCGTCCTCCACGACCGCCAGACGGGGCTCTGTCGACCCGGGCGGGATCACGTGGGCGAAGCGCATCCCTCCAAACTACCCGCGCCGCGGCTCTAGGCTGTGCCCATGACGATGGATCCCGGCGCCGCGCCCGCGCGCCCGTCGCTGACACCGCCCGCCTTCCCGTCCGTCCTCGCCCAGCCTGCGTCGGCGGCTCCGGCCGCCATCCCCGCGGTCGGCGCCCTGCCCGCCGCCCTCCCCGTGCAGCCTCGCAAGGGTCGGACGGCGCCCATCTGGGCGCTGGGCGTGCTGGTGCTCGTCCTGGTCGGACTCGTGGGGTACTTCCTCAATGCGATCGGCCCGGCCGCATCTCTCATCGGCATGGTCCTCGCGCTCGTTCCGCTGGCGGGGGTCCTCGTCGCGGTGCGGATCGTGGATCGCTGGGAACCGGAGCCGCGCAGTCTCATCATCTTCGCCGTCGCGTGGGGCGCCATCGCCGCGGTGGGCTTCGCGCTCGGCGTGGATCTCGTGCTGTCGATCGTGTTCGGCCCGCGCACCGACTTCTTCTCGAGCGTGATCCAGGCGCCGATCGTCGAGGAGCTCGGCAAGGGCATCGGGGTGTTCCTGATCTTCGCGTCGGCGCGTCGGGCCTTCGACGGCCCGGTGGACGGCGTGGTCTACGGCGCGCTCGTGGGTGCGGGGTTCGCCTTCACCGAGAACATCCAGTACTTCGCGATCAGTCTGATCGAGGGCGGCGTGGCCGACACCTCGGTCACGTTCTTCATGCGCGGCATCCTCTCGCCGTTCGCGCACGTCATGTTCACGAGCGTCACCGGATTCGCGCTCGGACTCGCCGCGCGCCGCGGATCGTCCGCCGGCGCGGCCGTCGGGCCCTGGATCCTCGGGATGCTCGGCGCGACCGCGCTCCACGCGCTGTGGAACGGCTCGGCCGTGCTGGGCGATTTCTTCGCGCTGTACTGGACCCTTCAGGTGCCCCTCTTCGTGCTCTTCATCCTCGGCGTGGTCGCTCTCCGGCGAGAAGAGACGCGTCTCACGCGCGCGCGACTCGGCGACTACGCCGCCGCGGGCTGGTTCACGCCGCAGGAGGCCGACATGCTCGCGACGCCCGCCGGTCGCCGGGCGGCACTGGCGTGGGCGGGAACCCTGCGCGGCGATCGCCGCGATCTCATGAAGGGCTTCATCACGGATGCCACGGCGCTCGCGGCCGCGCGCCAGCGGGCGATCACCGGGCGCGACCCCCACGCGGGGGAGGACGAGAAGGTGCTGCTCACGCGGACCGCGGCGGCGCGTGCGGCGCTGTTCGCGCCGTGATCGACGAGGTGTCTTGACACGTCGGAGGCCCGCTCGGCATGCTGAGAGCAGACAAACTCAGCGTCCGGTCGTCACGCAGGCATCGCCGCGGCACCGGGCGCTGAGTTACGTCCGGACCGCGGACGGCGCCCGTCTGAGGATCTCCTGGACCCGTTTGACCACCTCACGCCGGTCGGGTTGGATGGATGCATGACTGCAGACCGCACCAAGCCCGAGTTCGACGCCCCTGAGGGTCCGGCCCCCACCGAGCTCGTCATCCGCGACATCATCGTGGGCGACGGAGCCGAGGCGAAGCCCGGCGACACCGTCACCGTCCACTACGCCGGTGTCGAGTACGAGTCCGGCGAAGAGTTCGATTCGTCGTGGGGTCGCGGCGAGAGCATCCAGTTCCCGCTCCGCGGCCTGATCCAGGGCTGGCAGGACGGCATCCCGGGCATGAAGGAGGGCGGACGGCGCGAACTCGTCATCCCGCCGCACCTCGCCTACGGTCCCGCCGGCGGTCACTTCCTCGGCGGCAAGACCCTCGTCTTCATCATCGACCTCATCAAGGTCGGCTGACGACACCGCGCGATTCGGGGGGCGGATGCTGCGGCGTCCGCCCCTCTCGCGTGTTCACACGCATGTAACGAGAAGTTTTTGCATTCAAGGGAATAGAAGTCGGCGCGCGGAGTGTTGGCTTCATCGTGCTGCCGGACCGCCGGCCCGTCCCAGGAGGAGAACCCATGACCACGAACACCACCGAGATCCCCGGCTACAAGACCGGAACGTGGGTGCTCGACCCCGCTCACAGCGAGGTGGGCTTCAGCGTCCGCCACATGATGATCTCGAAGGTGCGCGGGCACTTCGACATCAAGGAGGCGACCCTCGTCGCCCCCGAGAACCCCCTCGAGGCGAGCCTGACCGCTCACGTCGACGCCACGTCGCTCTCGACCAAGGACGCGGGCCGCGACGAGCACCTGCGCTCGGCCGACTTCTTCGACGTCGAGAACTTCCCCACGATCGACTTCGTGTCCACCGGCGTGCGCATCGAGAACGGCGACTTCCTCGTCGACGGCGACCTCACGATCCGCGGCACGACCAAGCCGGTCACGTTCGACGTCGACTTCGGCGGATTCGGCTCCGACCCGTGGGGCAACTACAAGGCGGGTGCGACGGCCAAGACCGTCATCAACCGCGAGGACTTCGGTCTGACCTGGAACGCGGCGCTCGAGACCGGCGGGGTGCTCGTCGGCAAGGACGTCACGATCGAGCTCGACCTGCAGGGCGCCCACCAGGCGTGACCCGATCCGAAGGGGGC
>JBEVLS010000341.1:0-6317 GCA_040509015.1 Microbacterium sp. | reverse complement strand
GGGCCGGCGGCGCACACCGCCGTCGGCCCGGTCCCGTGTCACGCATCGAGCAGGAGCACCCATGTCCATCGCGCCCAGCGCACCGGCGGTCAGCGCCGTAGACGGCGAGCGGCTCGTCGCCCCACCGGACCGTCCGCGGCGGCGCCGCTTCACGCGAGCAGGCGGCTTCACGCCCTATGCGCTGCTCGTCCCCGCACTGATCGTGCTCGCGATCATCACCGGCTGGCCGCTGATCCAGCTCGTGGTCATGTCGTTCCAGAAGTTCGGTCGCGCGCAGGTCTTCGGTGCGCCGCCGGAGTTCGTCGGCGTCGACAACTACGCGGCGGTCCTCACGGATCCGGAGTTCTGGCAGGTTCTGGGCCGCTCGGTCGTGTTCGCTGCGGTGTGCGTCGTGGCCACCATGGTCTTCGGCGTCCTCGTCGCGCTCCTCATGAACCGGCTCGGCAAGGGGATGCGCACCCTCGTCTCGGTCGGTCTGCTGCTCGCGTGGGCGATGCCGCCGCTGTCGGCCACCATCGTCTGGGGCTGGATCTTCGACACGCAGTACGGCGTGCTCAACAACATCCTCACGAACATCTTCGGACTCGACTTCGCGGGTCACTCGTGGCTCATCGATCCGATCAGCTTCTTCTTCGTGGCGGGCATCATCATCGTCTGGGGTGCCGTCCCGTTCGTCGCCTTCACGGTGTACGCGGGACTCACGCAGGTGCCCGATGAGGTCCTCGAGGCCGCCCAGCTCGACGGCGCGGGCGGCGCGAAGCGGTTCTTCCTCGTCGTCGTCCCCTACATCCGCTCGATCCTCGTGATCGTGACGATCCTGCAGGTGATCTGGGATCTGCGCGTCTTCACGCAGATCTACGCGCTGCAGTCGATCGGCGGCCTCGCCGAGCAGACCAACACCCTCGGCGTCTACATCTACCGGGTCTCGCTCGGCTCCGGCGACTTCGGCACGGGAGGAGCGATCTCGGTGATCGTCGTCCTCATGCTGATCGCGGTGTCGATCTTCTACGTCCGGGGCAGCATCAAGGAGGAGAACCTGTGACCGCGGCAGTGACCACCCGGCCTCGGCGCGGCGCCGCCGGCAGGCCCGTCCTCGTGCGACGCACCGGCACGGTGCTGCGGACCGTCGCCGCTCTCGTCGTCTTCGCGGCGTCGGTGTTCCCCGTCTACTGGATGCTCAACACGTCCCTGCAGCCCAACGGCGAGGTGCGGGGGAGCGAGCTGCACTTCTGGCCCGACAACGCGACGTTCGAGAACTACACGAACGTCATCTTCCACTCGGCGCGCGCACCGTTCCTGCCGGCCCTCGGCAACTCGATCATGGTGACCGTGCTCACCGTCGTGGTGTCGCTCGTGTTCGCATTCCTCGCCGCTCTCGCGGTCACGCGATTCCGGTTCCGCAGCCGTGCGGGGTTCATCATCGCGATCCTCATCGTCCAGATGATCCCCGCCGAGGCGATGATCATCTCGATCTTCCGCCTCGTGGACGGCTGGGCGCTCCTCAACAGCGTCCTCGGGCTGTCGGCGGTCTACATCGCGACCGTGCTGCCGTTCACGATCTGGACTCTGCGCGGCTTCGTCAACGGCGTGCCGGCAGAGCTGGAGGAGGCCGCGATGATCGACGGGCTCAGCCGGTCCCAGGCGTTCTGGCGCATCACCTTCCCCCTGCTGGCGCCGGGGCTGGTCGCGACCGGCATCTTCGGATTCATCCAGGCGTGGAACGAGTTCCTCTTCGCACTGGTGCTCAATCCCCGCCCCGAGGCGATGACGCTTCCCGTGTGGCTGCGCACGTTCCTCGACCCCAACGGCGGGATCAACTGGGCAGAACTCATGGCAGGCTCGACTCTCGTGGCCATCCCGGTGATCGTCTTCTTCCTGATCGTGCAGGGCCGCATGACCGGCGGGCTCGTCTCCGGGGCGGTCAAGGGCTGATGCGTCACACGGACACCGCCCTCCTCCGCGCGGAGGAAGGCCGATGAGGGTCGGACTGGACGTCGGAGGGACGAAGACGGATGCCGTCGCCGTGGACGCGGCGGGTGCCGTCGCCGGCCGGGTGCGTCTTGCGACCGGGTGGGGCGCGGCGGAGGTCACCCGTACGGTCCTGGATGCGGTGACGGCACTGGCCACGGATGCCGGCATCGACCGTGCGAGCGTGCGCTCGGTGGGCATCGGCATCCCCGGGCAGGTCGAACCCGGCACGGCCAGGGTCGTGCACGCGGTGAACCTCGGCATCGACGAACTCGATCTCGCCGCCGCCGTCGAGCCGCACCTGGGCGTCCCGGTCCGCGTCGAGAACGACGTGAAGGCCGCCGCGCTCGGGGCGTACGCCCTGGAGGGCGCGGCCGAGACGATGGCCTACCTCAATCTCGGCACGGGCATCGCGGCGGGGATCGTGCGCGACGGGGAGCTGTGGCGCGGCTCCCGCGGAACGGCGGGGGAGGTCGGCCACATCTCCGTGGACCCTGACGGACCTCTGTGCCGGTGCGGCCAGCGCGGGTGCATCGAAGCCTTCGCCGGCGGACGGTCGATCGCGCAGCGCTGGGGGCGGCCGGGGGCTCTGCCGGTACGTGACGTCTTCGACGCGGCGGACGCCGCCGACCCGCGTGCGCTCGAGCTGCGCACCGGGCTGGCGCGGGGCGTGGCGGCGGGTGTGCGCGTGCTCGTCCTCACCGCGGACGTGGACGTCGTGGTGCTCGGCGGCGGACTCACCGCGCTCGGCGACCGGCTCCTCCGCGATGTCGTGGTCGAGCTCGAGGCGAGCGCCGCGGCGTCGCCGTTCATGCGGTCGCTGCGTCTGCCCGAGCGCGTGCAGCTCCTTCCGACGGGCTCGCCGGCGGCGGCGTTCGGCGCCGCGCTCATCGGCGACCTGCGTGACGCCGCCGATGTCCGCTGATTCCGACGCCGCGCCTCGTACGCTGTCCTCGTGAGTGACGACGGCGGATCGATCCTGGCGGAGAAGGATGCCCGGCGGGCCTGGCTCGTCGGAGGATGCCTCATGCTGGGGTCCGTCGCGGTGGGGCTGATCTCCGCGCAGACCGCGGGCACGATGGTCCAGCCCTGGATCGGCTGGCTCGGTGCTCTCGCGTGGGCGGCGGCGCTGGCCGTGTTCGCGCTCGGGATCCGCGGCGGCGGCAGCGTGGTCGGTCGGCGCTCTCTCGGAGTGGCGGCACTGCTGGTCGCCGGAATCGCGCCGCTGGCGTTCCAGCTCTTCTGGGCTGTGGCCGCCGGCCCCGTGCTCGAGGCCGGGGGCCTGGACGCGAGCCTGACCATCGGCTACCTCCAGCTCCTGATCCCCGGGGTGGCGCTGCTGATCGCCGTCGTCGTCATCGTGCGCGCCGACGCCGTGCCTCGGAGCGTGCGGTGGGTGCCGGCGATCGTGTTCGCCGCCAACGCCGCCGTGCAGCTGCTCGTCCAGGTGGCGGCCCTCGCCGCGCCCGCGCTCGGCCAGCAGGTGATCGTGCCGCTGTACGCCTTCGCGGGTCTCGTCGACACCGCAGGATCGCTGCTCCTCGGCGTGCTCGCCGTCGTCTACGGACTCCGCCGCGAGCCTCCGTCGACCGTGCAGGTGTACCCGGCTCCCGAGAGGCCGATCAGCGGGTGAAGACCTTGCCCGGGTTCAGGATGCCCAGCGGATCGAAGACCCGCGTGATCTGACGCTGCAGCTCCCACTGATCGTCTCCGAGCTCGTCGGTGAGCCACCGCCGCTTGAGCACACCGACACCGTGCTCTCCGGTGAGCGTGCCGCCCAGTCGCAGGGCCGCGCGGAAGAGGTCGTCCGCGGCATCCCAGATGTAGGCGGGCGCCTCGACGACACCATCGGTCCCCGAGCTCGTCGAAGGGTCGAAGATGAAATTCGGATGCAGGTTGCCGTCGCCCGCGTGCGCGACGGTGGGGATGACCACGCCGTGATCCCGCTCGACACGGGCGATCTCGTCGAACATCGCCGGCAGGGCGCTGCGGGGCACCGAGACGTCCTCGATGAGCGTCGTGCCCAGGGTCTCCATGGCGGGATGCATCGAACGGCGGATGGCGAGCAGCCGCTCGCCCTCGTCACGATCGTCGGAGACGACGACGGTGCCGCCTGCGCCCTCGAGGACGGCGGCGATCGTGGCCGCCTCCGCGGCGGCCGCCGGTCCGTCGGTCTGGATCGTCAGCTGCGCGGCACCCGGAGTCGGGGCGTCGAGCTTCAGCAGCGCGTGAACCGCGGCGAGGGACGCCGCATCCATGAGCTCCATGATCGCCGGCTGCACGCCGGACGCCGTCACGGCGGCCGAGGCGACCGCCGCCGTCCGCACGTCGGGGAACGTCGCGGCGATGGTGCAGATCTCGCCGGGGACGAGGCGACGCAGTTTCAGGGTCGCTCCGACGACGACCCCGAGCGTGCCCTCCGAGCCGATGACCAGCGACGTCAGATCGAGCCCGGTGACGCCCTTGACCGTGCGGTGACCGAGATGCAGCAGCCGTCCGTCGGCGAGGACGACGTCGACGCCGAGCACGGCATCGCGCACGACCCCGTACTTCGCGCACAGCAGCCCTCCGGCGCCGGTGGCGATGTTGCCGCCGACGGTCGAGATCGCACGGCTGGCGGGGTCGGGCGCCCACCACAGCCCGAGCGGTTCCAGGGCGTCGTTGAGCTCGGCGTTGAGGATGCCCGGTTCGACGACGGCGAGCAGGTCGTCGGGGCGGACCTCGAGGATGCGATCCATGCCGCGCACCGACAGCGCGATCTCGCCCGCACCGGCGTTGGCGCCGCCCGCGAGGCCCGTGCCGGCGCCGCGCGTCACGACGGGTGTGGCGGTCGCGCTCGCGATGCGCAGCGTCGTCTGCACGTCCGCGACGCTGCGCGCGTGCACGACGGCGAGGGGGACGCCCGCGGCGGCGTGGCCCGACTTGTCGGCGCGCGCGGACTGGAGCGCCGACGCGGAGGTGTCGACGATCTCGCCCAGCGCGTCGCGCAGCCGCGCGAGGACGCCGTCCGCGTCGCTCATGAGAAGCGGCGACGGCCGGCGAAGAGGCCGACCGTGACGGCGACGACACCGAAGACGAGGCCGACCCACAGGAAGCCCATGCTCCACCACGCGATCGTCGCCGCGGCGTAGACGAGCAGCTCGACCACGGCGCGGACGAAGGGGTGGACGGCCAGGACGGCGCGCGGCGACACGAAGAGCGCCCAGACGAGGATCGCGACGACGGGAGCGCCGATGCCGAACACGATGTTCCAGGGGAACGGCCAGAACGCGAATCCCCAGAAGGCGAGAGTGCCGAAGGCGAAGAGTTCGCACACGAAGGCGAGCACGTCGATCGCGGTGAGGGGCGCTCGCATCCCCGGGGCCGGCTCGGCGTTCGTCGAGGGCGTGGCGTTCGGGCTGTCCGGCATGGGCTCCAGTTTAGAACGCGTGATCGCGTGCCGTTCCGCGTCTCGGGGCGTCAGGGCGACGAGACGGGAGCGACGTCGTCGGAGAAGAGCTCGCGCAGGCGGATGTCGTTCGAGGGGCCGGTCGATCCGTCGGCGATGTAACGCGCCGAGAAGACGGAATCCAGGAGCCAATCGATCACCCATTGCCCGAGCGTCCTCGAGATCGTGACGTTCGCGGCGCCCGATTGGTCGAACGCCGTCGTCACCGCCGTGCCGCCGGCGAACGTCCACTCGAACTCTGCGCCCGCCTGGCCCGAGAGCGGGATCGAGACGAGGTACCTGTCGTCCCCGTCCCGGACGACGCCGGCAGCTCCGTTCAGCGTGGGCTCACCGTCGGGCAGAACCGGAGTCGGCGTGGGGGTGGGGGTCGGCGTGGGGGTGGGAGTCGGCGTCGGTGTGGGAGTCGGCGACGGCGTCGCCGTCGGGGTCGGCTCGGGCGCCGGTGCGCTCGGACTCGGCGCGGGCGCCGGTGCGCTCGGACTCGGCGCCGTGCGCGGAAGGCGGGGCGATCCGGTCTCGACCGGAGCGGGAGGCGGGACCACGACGGGCTCCGTCGTCTCGACGACGGGGGGCGCTGTCTCGGTGGCCGACGCGCGGGGAGACGGCGACACGACGAGATCGTCGGTCGGCGCCGTGTCGGCGGCGTCGACGAGCGAGGCGCCCTCGACAGCGCTCGTCGGCGGCGCGAGGTTCGGCAGCACGACGGCGCCGGCGACGACGGCGCCCACGATCGCGATCCCCGCGGCCGCCAGCCCGACCATGGCGCCGATCCCGGACAGCGCGCCGCCGGTGGCCGCGGCGCCCGCGGCAGCGCCACCCGCGGCAGCACCGCCCGCGCCCGCCGCACCGGCGCCCGCAGACCCGGCCGCACCCGATCCGCCCGCGAAGCTCGACGAGCCCG
>JBEVLS010000340.1:0-3691 GCA_040509015.1 Microbacterium sp. | reverse complement strand
CCGTGTACGCGTGCGACCCCGTGATGGGCAACGCGAAGTCCGGATGCTTCGTCGCCCCCGCCATCCCGATCCTGCTGCGGGAGCGGGTCGTGCCCGTCGCCGACATCATCACGCCGAACCAGTTCGAACTCGGGTTCCTCACCGGCACCGAGCCCGACACGATCGAGTCGACGCTCGAGGCCGTCGACGCCGCCAGGGCGATGGGCCCCTCGACCGTCCTCGTGACGAGCGTCGAGCGCCCCGACCGTGAGGACGGAACGATCGAGATGCTCGTCGCGGACGACGCGGGCGCGTGGATCGTCCAGACCCCGCTGCTGCCGATGAAGGCCAACGGCTCGGGTGACGTGACCGCCGCACTGTTCACCGCCCACTACGTGCAGTCGAAGGATGCCGCGCTCGCCCTCGAGCGCACGGCGTCGAGCGTCTTCGGGCTGCTGGCCAAGACCCTCGCGTCCGGCGAGCGAGAGCTGCAGCTCGTCGAATCGCAGGAGCTCTACGCGCACCCGCCCATGGAGTTCACCGCGCGGCAGGTGCGCTGACATGGACTGGACGGACGACGTCGCACACCAGCTCGAAGTCGTCACCGGCGATCCGATGGCGGATGCCGTTCGCGGCACCGTGACGATCGTCGAGGCGTCCGCACCCGAGGGTCGTCGGCGCTACCAGGAGTGCCGCGTCGTGCTCCTCGCGGAGGCGCCGGGCGTGGCATCCCGAAACCTCACGACAGCGGTGGTCGTCGACCAGCGCGCGTGGCCGCGGGTCGGTGCCGTGCTGCCCGCGCAGATCTCGCGCACCCACCCGGATGCGTTCGAAGCCGACTGGAGCGCGCTGGCGCGCCGACCTTAGCCGGGCCAGGCGTCGGCGACCGTGGCGCGCACGTCGCCGAGCAGCTGCGGCAGCGCCTTGGTCTTGGCGATGATCGGGAAGAAGTTCGCGTCCGACCGCCAGCGCGGGACGATGTGCTGGTGCAGGTGCCCGTCGACGCCCGCCCCCGCCACGTGGCCCTGGTTCATGCCCAGGTTGAAGCCGTCGCATCCCGACACCGCGCGCAGAACCCGCATGCCCTCCTGCGTCAGCGAGCCGATCTCGGCGACCTCTTCGGGCGTGGCCTGGTCGTAGGTCGAGATGTGGCGGTAGGGGCACACCAACAGGTGCCCGGAGTTGTACGGGAAGAGGTTGAGCAGCACATACGCCGACGTGCCGCGCGCGACGATGAGCCCGTCTTCGTCGCTCTTCTTCGGCGCCTCGCAGAACGGGCACACGTCGCGGAGCGGCTCAGGACCCGCCTGGATGTACGCCATCCGATGCGGTGTCCACAGGCGCTGGAACTCGTCGGGCACCCCGGCGAGGGTCGCGGCCGCTTCGAGACCCTCGACAGGCTCGGGAACCGGCGACGGCTCGGGCTGCTCGGTCCCCGAGCCCGCTCCGGTCCCTGAGCCCGCTCCGGTCCCTGAGCCCGTCGAAGGGTCGGTCACGCGAGGTCTTCCGCCGTGTCGACGAGAGCGTGCGAGGCGATCGCCTCGTGGATGCGGCGCACGGCGTCGGCGATGGGCACGCCGTTCTCCTGCGTGCCGTCCCGGAAGCGGAACGAGACGGTTCCCGCTGAGCGGTCCTGCTCCCCCGCGATGAGCATGAGGGGCACCTTCTGGGTGGTGTGCGTGCGGATCTTCTTCTGCATCCGCTCGTCGCTGCGGTCGATCTCGGCGCGGACGCCCTCGACCTGCAGCGCCGCGATGACGTCCTCGAGGTACTCCGCGTAGTCCTCGGCGACCGGGATGCCGACGACCTGCACCGGCGAGAGCCACACCGGGAAGGCGCCCGCGTAGTGCTCGAGCAGGATCGCGAAGAACCGCTCGATCGACCCGAAGAGCGCGCGGTGGATCATGATCGGACGCTTCTTCTGCCCGTCGCGATCGGTGTACTCGAGCTCGAAGCGCTCGGGCAGGTTCGGGTCGACCTGGACGGTCGACAGCTGCCAGGTCCTGCCGATGGCATCCTTCGTCTTCAGGTCGATCTTCGGACCGTAGAAGGCCGCTTCGCCGGGAACCTCGGTGAGCTTCAGGCCGCTCGCGAGAGCGACGTTGCGAAGCGCGTCGGTCGAGTACTCCCAGAATTCGTCCGACCCGATCCACTTCGACTTCTCGTCGTCGCGCATCGAGAGCTCGAGCTCGAACTCCGACAGACCGAAGTCCCGCAGCATCGACAGCACGAACTCGAGCACGCGGGTGGTCTCGGACTCGAGCTGCTCGGGGGTGACGAACAGGTGCGAGTCGTCCTGCGTGAAGCCGCGCACCCGGGTCAGGCCGTGCAGCGCGCCGGACAGCTCGTTGCGATAGACCGTGCCGTTCTCCGCGAGGCGCAGAGGCAGGTCGCGGTAGCTGCGCGCACGCTCCTTGAAGATCAGGATGTGCATCGGGCAGTTCATGGGCTTCAGGTAGTAGTCCTGGCCCAGCTTCGTGACGTGGCCGTCGGCGTCGCGTTCCTCGTCCATGACGATCGGCGGGAACATCCCCTCCTTGTAGGTCACCAGGTGACCCGACGTCTGGAAGAGGTCCTGCTTCGAGATGTGCGGCGTGTAGACGTAGTTGTAGCCGCCGGCGATGTGGCGCTTGCGGGCGTGCTGCTCCATCTCGCCGCGGACGACACCGCCCTTGGGGTGCCACACCGACAGCCCCGAGCCGATCTCGTCCGGGAACGAGAAGAGGTCGAGCTCCTTGCCGAGCTTGCGGTGGTCGCGCTTGGCGGCCTCTTCGAGACGCGCCTGGTACGCCCGCAGCTCGTCCTTGGTCGGCCACGCGGTGCCGTAGATGCGCTGCAGCTGCGGATTCTTCTCGCTGCCGCGCCAGTAGGCGCCCGCGATGCGGGTGAGGTCCCATCCGTTGCCGACGTAGCGCGTGCCGGGCACGTGGGGTCCGCGGCAGAGGTCCTTCCAGACGGTCTCGCCGTCGCGGTTCACGTTGTCGTAGATCGTGAGCTCGCCCGCTCCGACCTCGACCGAGGCGCCCTCGGTCTTGTCGGCGCCGCCCTTCAGTCCGATGAGCTCGAGCTTGAACGGCTCGTCGGCGAGCTCGGCGCGGGCCTCGTCGTCGCTGACGACCCGGCGGACGAACCGCTGGTTCTCGCGGACGATCCGCTCCATCTCCTTCTTGATGGCCTTGAGGTCCTCGGGCGTGAAGGGCTCGGCGACGCCGAAGTCGTAGTAGAAGCCGTTCTCGATCGGCGGGCCGATGCCGAGGTTCGCCTGCGGCTTGATGCGCTGGACCGCCTGCGCGAGGACGTGCGCGGTCGAGTGGCGAAGGATGTCGAGGCCCTCCGCGCTGTCGACCGTCACGGGCTCGACGGCGTCGGCTTCGGACACCACCGTGGCGAGGTCCTTCAGCTCGCCGTTGACACGCAGGGCGACGACGGAGCGATCGGGGAAGAGGGCGAAACCGTCGGCGGGATAGGTCACGTCAGACAAGAGGAACTCCAGAGGATGGGATGCGACAAGGCTACTCAGCTTCGGACGCGATCCGCGTCCTGCCCGCTCAGGCCTCGAGCGTTCGCGTGCCGCTCGGCTCGGCGGACGCGGGGACGGTCGGCCGAGTGTGTTCCACCCCGCCATTCTAGGCGTCGGAGACGTGCCGTCGCCTCGCGACGGCTCATGCGCCGGATACGTGCGGGACGACGAAGGGCGGGACGGATGTCATCC
>JBEVLS010000339.1:0-5098 GCA_040509015.1 Microbacterium sp. | reverse complement strand
CAGGCCCGACCGGGCCTGCACCCCGCACGTTAGACTTCCCTCGGCGATCGCGCGAGGTGGGGCGACCTGAACACCCGCCTGCCCGCGTTCGCTCTCACGGATTGGCAGACCGCATCACCATGGCTTCATTCATCCTCCGGCGGCTCGTGGCGTCGGTGTTCGTCCTCTTCGCGGCGACCTTCTTGATGTACATCCTCACGGCGTACTCGAAGGACCCGCTGGACGAGCTCCGCGAGGGGAACGCGCCCAACAAGGACGCGCTGATCGCTGCGCGCTCCAAGCTGCTCAACCTCGACGTCATCCCGCCGCTCCGGTACTTCCTCTGGCTCGGCGGCATCTTCCGAGGCGACTTCGGCACGAGCATCCAGGGCCAGGACGTCAACGCGCAGCTGGGCAACGCGATCGCCGCGACGCTGACCCTCGTCACCACGGCGACGATCGTCGCGATCGTCCTCGGCATCTTCGTCGGCATCGTCTCGGCGCTCCGCCAGTACACCGGCTTCGACTACAGCGTGACGCTGCTGTCGTTCCTCTTCTTCTCGCTCCCGATCTTCTGGGTCGCGGTGCTCCTCAAGCAGTACGGCGCGATCCAGATCAACAACTGGCTCGCCGATCCATCGATAGCCATACCCGTGATCATCGCGGTGTCGCTCATCGCGGGACTGCTGTGGATGTCGCTCCTGGGCGGTCGCTGGCGTCGCCGTCTCATCGTCTTCGGCATCGGCGCCGTCGCGACCGGTGCGGTGCTGACGTTCCTGTCCGTGACCCGCTGGTTCGCGGACCCGAGCATCGGCATCGTCGTGTACGCCTTCCTCGCGATCGGCATCGCCGTCGGCGTGACGGCCGTCTCGGTGGGCCTTCGCAACCGCAGAGCCCTCTACGCGACCCTCATCATCGCCGCCGTGGGCATCGCGCTCTACTACCCGATGATGTCGTCGCTGCTCAGCGGCATGACTCTCGGCCTCTTCCTCGTCTACGCCGTCGCGACGGTCGTCGTCTGCGGCGCGATCGGGTGGTTCATGGGTGCGCCGGACAGATGGCCGGTCGTGCGCACGACGGCCATCGCCGGCGTCCTCATCGCGGGCCTGATCGCGCTCGACAAGTACATGTCGTACTGGGCGCTGTACTCGGAGTCCGACCGCGTGCGCGGTCGGCCCATCGCGACGGTGGGCGCGTCGACCCCCGGGCTGGGCGGCAACTTCTGGGTGCAGGGAATCGATCTGTACACGCACCTGCTGCTGCCGACGATCGCGATCATCCTCATCTCGTTCGCGAGCTACACGCGCTACTCGCGTGCGAGCCTGCTCGAGGTCATGAACCAGGACTACATCCGCACGGCGCGCGCCAAGGGCCTCACCGAGCGGACCGTCGTGATGCGCCACGCGTTCCGCAACGCGCTCATCCCGATCACCACGATCATCGCCTTCGACGTCGGCGCCATCGTCGGCGGCGCGGTCGTCACAGAGACGGTGTTCGGCTGGTCCGGAATGGGCCGCCTCTTCGTCGACGCCCTCGCGGTCGGAGACCCGAACCCCGTCATGGCCTTCTTCGTGGTCACGGGAACCCTGGCGGTCGTGTTCAACCTGATCGCCGACCTCGTCTATGCGGGCCTCGACCCGAGAATCAAGGTGGGCTGACATGAGCACCCCGACGAACCAGCCGGACTCCGCCGTGACCGGCGCGACCGAGCAGATCTCCATCGAGCAGAAGGAGACCGAGGGCCTCAGCCAGGGCCAGATCGTCCGCAAGCGGTTCTTCCGCCACCGCGCCGCGCTCATCTCGATGGTGGTCCTCGCCCTCATCGTGATCATGGCCTTCACGTCCGTGGGCGTGAACCTCTGGGGCCTTCGCATCCCCGGCTGGTGGCCGTACTCGTGGGACCAGATCCCCGCGAAGCTGAACAACGGCGTCCCCACGCTGAGCCTGTGGCCCCTGCAGATCGGCGCCCACCCGTTCGGACAGGACGAAGTCGGACGCGACATCTTCGCGGTCGTGATGCGCGGGACCCAGCAGTCCCTCATGGTCATGGTCATCGCGGGTGTCGTGGCGACGATCATCGGCGTCGTGATCGGGGCCATCGCCGGCTTCTACCGCGGTGCGACCGACTCCGTGCTCATGCGGTTCACCGACATCATCATCACGATCCCGCTGATCGTCATCGGCTCGGTGCTCGGCAACGCCTTCGGCAACCTCGGAGCGGCGGTCCTCGGCGTGGTGATCGGCATCTTCGCCTGGACGACGATGGCCCGCCTCGTGAGAGGCGAGTTCCTGACGCTGCGCGAACGCGAGTTCGTCGACGCCGCCCGGGTGTCCGGCGCTCGGGACCGTCGCATCATCTTCCGTCACATCCTCCCGAACTCCGTGGGCGTGATCGTCGTCAACGCGACGCTGCTCATGGCCGGCGCGATCCTGTTGGAATCGACGCTGAGCTTCCTCGGGTTCGGTGTGCAGTCGCCCGACACGTCACTGGGCAAGATCATCTCCGAGAACCAGGCGGCGTTCTCGACGCGCCCGTGGCTCTTCTGGTGGCCTGGTGTGTTCATCATCGTCATCACCCTGTGCGTCAACTTCATCGGCGACGGCCTGCGAGACGCTTTCGATCCGCGTCAGAAGAAGATGCCGAGCGAGCGCGCGATGGCTCGCGCCGGGCGCGGCACCGGACCGGCACCGGTCGAGGTCGACACGACAGCCGGTACGGATGCGCCGTCGGTCGACGTGGGCATCGAGACGGCCTACACCGGCGATGTCGTGAACTATCACGATCCTCGCCCAGAGGAGCCGGGCGACGTCCAGCGCGGACCCCTCGACCCGGAGCGCTGATGAGGCGGGTGCTAGACGAACAGGCCGATCAGCGTCGCCGCGGTCAGCGCCGCGATGACGCCGATCGTCGTCCAATGCCACGTGACGATCGCCGCCGCCGGATCCGCGCCGTGGGAGAACGCGCCGGCATCGCTCAGGTCCTCCCAGTGGCGACGGATCACCTGAGCCAGTCCGCCGCTGGCCGTCGAGAGGGCGTCCGACGGGCGCAGGCCACCGTGGGCGCCGCGAGCGCTGTCTCCCACACCCTCGAAGTCCTTGCGCGCGAGGCCGAACATCCGGTGCCGGCCCGGGCTCGGCGCCGCCCACACCGGCACGCGTCCCGCGACCGTGTGCAGGGTCAGCGCGAACCGGGTGTCGATCGCGAGGATCGAGGGCCACGGCACGAACTGGGTGCGGAAGACGTTCACGACGGTGATGCCGTGCTCCTGGATCACCAGCCCGGGGCGCCAGAAGAGCGACCACGCCAGCGCGGCGATGAGGGCGAGCGCCCAGCCGTACCGGAGGGCCGACGCGGCATCCGTCCACACGAGTGCGACGATGCCCAGCGCGCAGACCGCGACGACCACGACAGCGAGGACCCGGCCTGGCGCCGGATGGAAACGAACCTCCTGGAACGACATGACTTCAAGCTTCGCAGATGGGAACCGAGCCAATGACTGACATCGACCGCACGGCCGCAGCCGGCAAGGATCCGATCGAGACCGTCCTGGACGTCCGACAGCTCGGGGTGGAGTTCTGGGTCGACGGGGAGTTCTACCCCGCCGCCGTCGACATGACCTACGAGGTGCGTCGCGGCGAGGTCCTGGCGATCGTCGGCGAATCCGGCTCCGGCAAGAGCACGAGCTCGATGGCGCTCCTCGGGCTGCTCCCCGACAACGCGCGCGTGACGGGATCCATCCGTCTGCTCGGCAAGGAGCTCCGCGGCGCGGAGCCGGCGACCCTCCGGGCCCTCCGCGGCAACCAGATCTCCGTGATCTTCCAGGAGCCGATGACGGCGCTCAACCCGGTCTACACGGTGGGGTTCCAGATCATGGAGTCCCTGCGCTCGCACAACCGGACCATGCCGCCCGAAGAGGCCAAGACCCGCGCGATCGAACTGCTCGCGATGGTCGAGATGCCCAACCCCGAGCAGTCCTTCAACAAGTACCCGCACCAGCTCTCGGGCGGCCAGCGGCAGAGGGCGATGATCGCCCAGTCGATCTCGTGCGATCCGCTCCTGCTGATCGCGGACGAGCCGACCACGGCGCTCGACGTCACCGTGCAGGCCGAGATCCTCGACCTGCTGCGCAATCTGCACAAGCGGCTCGATTCGGCCATCATCCTGATCACCCACGACATGGGCGTCGTCGCCGACCTGGCCGACCGCATCATGGTCATGAAGAACGGCTACGTCGTCGAGGCCGGCGGGGTGGCCGAGATCTTCCGCAACCCCCAGCACGCCTACACCAAGCAGCTGCTCGCGGCCGTGCCGCACCTCGGTCTGGGCGTCATCGACGGAGCGACCGAGGCGCCCGTCGACGTGGCCCCCGACGTCCCGGCGATCGCGGCGATCCGCGAGCGCGCCACCGAGGCGGACGCGGTGACCGAACAGCGCCGGATCGTGCTCTCGTTCGAGGACGTCGCGATCGATTACCCGAAGCGCGGCCGTATCCCGGCGTTCCGTGCCGCCGAGCACATCGACCTGCAGATCCACGCGGGCGAGATCCTCGGCCTGGTGGGGGAGTCCGGCTCCGGGAAGACCACGCTCGGGCGCGCCGCGGTGGGCCTGCTCCCCGTCGCGGAGGGCCGCCTCACGGCCGTGGGCGCCGACATCACGAAGGCGACGCCGAAGGAGCTCTTCGCGATCCGTCGCAGGACGGGCATCGTCTTCCAGGACCCGGCGTCCTCGCTCAACCCCCGCATGCCGATCGGCCAGTCGATCGGCGAGCCCCTGCTCCTCGCGGGCGAGGCCAAGGGCAAGGACCTCGACCGCCGCGTGGAGTCGCTCCTGAGTCAGGTCGAGCTTCCGAGCTCGTATCGCAACCGGTTCCCGCACGAGCTGTCGGGCGGTCAGCGGCAGCGAGTCGGCATCGCCCGCGCTCTCGCGCTGGCCCCCGAGCTGCTCGTCGCGGACGAGCCGACGTCGGCGCTGGACGTCTCGGTGCAGGCCAGGTTCCTCGATCTGCTCCAGGAGCTCCAGCAGCAGCTGCAGTTCGCCTGCCTGTTCATCAGCCACGACCTCGCGGTGGTCGACTCGCTCTGCGACCGGGTAGCGGTGATGCAGCGCGGCGTGATCATC
>JBEVLS010000338.1:0-4787 GCA_040509015.1 Microbacterium sp. | reverse complement strand
CACCGATGGCACACTGACGGCATGAGCGATCAGAAGACCCGTCCGACGGATGCCGATGTCGAGGCCTTCCTCGATGCGGCGAGTCCTGCGCGACGGCGCGCCGACGGAATCGAACTGGCCGAGATCTTCCGTGACGTGACGGGTGCCGATCCCGTCCTCTGGGGGCCCTCGATGGTCGGCTACGGCAGCTACGTCTTCGTGTCCCCATCGGACCCGACGCGGCGCGGCGATTGGCCGAAGACCGGCTTCTCGCCTCGGAAGACCCAGCTCTCGCTCTACGGGCTGAAGGATCTCGCCGAGGGCGCCGACCTGCTGCCGTCGCTCGGCACGTACACCGAGGGTGCGGGGTGCGTGTACGTGAAGAAGCTCGACGACATCGATCTCGACGTGCTCCGCCGACTCATCGCGATCGCGTGGAGCCGTCAGGACGATCCCGGCGCGAGCTGACTCGATTACGCTCGACCCATGATGCAAGGTCTCGCCGGGTGGCACTTCGTCTTCATCTTCGTCTATCTCGCGGTCATCGCCGCCGGGATCGTCGCGCTGTACTTCCTGATCAGACTCGCCGTGCTCCACGCCCTCAAGGCGCACACGCGGTGGATCGACAACGGCAAACCCTGAGCACTCGTGTGACGGCCCGTTCGCCGGGTTCCTGCGCCCCCGCCTAGAATCTCGCCATGACGTCTGCGCCGCTGCTCTATGTGTGCGTGCGGCCGCAGCAGGGAGCCGCGGCGGCCGAGTACGAATCGTTCCGAGCCGCGACCCGGCTCGAACCCGGCCGGATCGCGATGCACGACCTCGTACGCGAGCCTCTGCCCGACGGCGTCTTCGAGCGCTTCGGCGGGTTCGTCGTCGGCGGCAGTCCGTTCAACGTGACCGACCCCGAGTCGACCAAGACCGAAGCGCAGCGCCGTCTCGAGAGCGAGCTCGAGCGCATCGCCGCCGCCGCGCACGCGCGCACGACCGCCGCCCTGTTCACCTGCTACGGCATCGGCGTCGTCACCCGCCACCTCGGCGGCGAGGTGAGTCGGGCGTACCCCGAAGACACGGGGCCGGTCGGGATCGAGCTCACCTCCGACGGCGAGGCGGATC
Organism: Microbacterium sp.; assembly: GCA_040509015.1. GTDB lineage: Bacteria > Actinomycetota > Actinomycetes > Actinomycetales > Microbacteriaceae > Microbacterium. The sequence goes on along the minus strand of JBEVLS010000338.1, from coordinate 3,695 downwards.
CGCTGTTCGGCGGGCTGGCGGCGAGGTTCACGGCCCTCACCGCCCACAAAGAAGGCTCGGGCACTCCCCCGCCCGACGCCGTCCTGCTCGCGGCGAACGAGGGATGCCCCGTCCAGGCCTACCGCGTCGGCGACCGGCTCTACGCGACGCAGTTCCACCCCGAGCCGACGACGCGGGCGTTCACGGAGCGGATGGCGGTGTATCGCGACGACGGGTACTTCCCGGCCAACGAGTACGACGTCGTCGCCGGACGGGTGCTCGCGGCATCCGTCACCGAACCCGTTCGCCTGCTGCGGGCGTTCGCGAAGGCGTTCGCCACCGCCTGAACCTCACGCCTCGGCGTTGCGGAACTCGATGACGCGATGGATCAGCGCGCCGACCAGCGACACGGCCACGATGACGATCGCCACGACGATGGCCGTCGTGCCGATCGCGGAATCGTGCGGCTCACCCTGCAGCCGCCCGACCGCGAGCCATGACAGCCCCCACCCGAGCGCCAGGGCGGGGGCGATCCGCCACGAGCTCGCCCACGCGAGCGCGAGGCCGATGATGCCGACCACGACGAGGACGGCGACCCCGAGTGCGGTGCCCGACGACGCCCACTCGGACGGTCCTTCGGCGGTGAGCCACGCGGCGGTGTTGGCGACGGTCGCGAGCGAGACCCATCCGAGGTGGAGGCCGGTCGCGCCGTCGATGAGCAGCGAATCGAGGAACCCTTCACCGGGGAAGGCCACCGTGCGGCGGAACGTCACGCACAGCGCGATGAGGAGGAGGGCGATCCCCGCCACGGTCAGGGGCAGCGTCGCGTACTGGGCGAGCACGAGCCAGAGCCCGTTGAGCACGGCCGTCACCGCGATCCACCAGCCGACGGAGCGCTGACGCTCGCGCGCCCGCTGGCCCGGCAGGGCCTGCCAGACGGCGTATGCGATGAGGAGGACGTAGATGACGCTCCAGATCGAGAATGCGGGTCCGGCCGGGGCGAGCAGCGACCCGTCGGCCGCGAGAGCGCCGTCCTGGAGATCTTGGACGGGCGTGCCGCCGAGGGCACCGCTGCCGAACATCGCGGCGATGATCATGAAGGCCGTGGCCGAGATGACGGTGATCTGCCGAGCGAGGTCTTTCGACGAAGAGGCCATGTCTCCACGCTAGAGAAACCCGCAGGAGCCGTCCTGGGGTTGACAGGTGCGGTCCGTCCCCTTCACCCGCCGGCGCCCGAGTGAGGTCAGGCGCCGCCCGGAGGGCTGATCAGCAGCGCGATCCGCTCGTCGAGATACGCCGCGAGCGGCATCCAGCCGCCTGCCGCGCTCCAGCGGACGCTCGGCACACCGTCGACGAGGGCGAGAGGGCCGGATGCCGCGCCGGCGTCGACGGCGTCGGCGTCCAGCCGTCGCCATCCGATGTGCACCGTCTCGCCTTCCGCGAAGCCCCCGCGGAACGCGGCGGCGGCCAGTTCGGCGCGCTGACGCTGCGACTCCGCCGTGAAGCCGCGGGGCACGCCCTCGCGGGAGCGCACGACGTCGCCGACGGCGTGGACGCCGTCGTCCGAGATCAGCAGCACGCCGACGTGCCATGCGTCGCCCACTCGAGAGACCCGAGGTGCCCGTGCGATGCCGAGGATGCGCCGGGGTTCGACGATCGCACCGAGCGCCTCGCGGGGAGCCCCCTGCAGACGCAGGCGGGCCGAATCCAGCAGCGCGGACAGGGTCACGCCAGGTCGTCCTCCTGCACGGGCGTCGGCGCGGGCTGCGATGCGCCGGTCGAGCGACGCCGCAAGGCCATCCCGATGAGGGGCAGCAGGAGCACCGACAGCATCCCCGCGCCGACGAGGACCGACGCCGTGGCCGACGTGATGACGCCCTCGGCCACCCCGATCGCACTGACGGCCACGACGATCGGCAGTCCGGTCGCGCCGAGCAGACCGATCGCGAGCCGATCCCGCGGCGTCGAGCCGATGGGCGCTGCGAGCATCGACGGGATGCCGCGCACGATGATCAGGACGATCACCGTGACGGGCACGAGGAGCAGCAGCAGCGGGGCGGCCAGCAGCGCGTCGAGATCGAAGGTGACGCCGGTGTAGATGAAGAAGACGGGGACGAGGAATCCGAAGGCGACGGCTTCGACCTTGCTCTCGACCGCTTCGCGGTCTGCCGGGGCGGCGTCGCGCATCACCAGCCGCCAGACGATGCCCGCGGTGAACGCCCCCAGCAGCAGGTCGAGGTCGAGCACGATGCTCAGCGCCACGAGCACTCCCAGGATGAGGAAGACCACGCGGATGGCGAACTGGCCCGACGTGTGCAGGGACGAATTGACGAACCGGTGCATGGCGCCGTGCGGAATGCGGAACGCGAGCCAGATGGTGAGGCCGGCGACCACGGCGAACAGCGCGAGGACGATCGTCGAGACGCCCGGGTCGCGCTGACCCAGGAAGATCGAGATCGCGATCAGCGGGCCGAACTCCCCCACCGCGCCGATGGCGCCCACGGCGCGCCCGAACGGCGTCTTCATCTCTCCGGCGTCCCGCAGGATCGGCATGAGGGTGCCGAGGGCCGTCGAGCACAGCGCGATCCCGATGATGACCCCCGCCTCGCCGGGGGCGAGCAGCAATCCGATGCCGACGCCCGCGGCGAGACTGATCACCCACCCGAGTGCGGCGTTCCGGCCGGTGCGGCCGCGGAACGCCCCGAACTCGATCTCGGACCCCGCGACGAAGAAGAGCATCGCGAGCCCGAACTCGCTCAGGGTGTCGACGAACGCCGATGGCTCCGCCCAGCCCAGCACGCTGGGGCCGACCGCGATGCCCAGGAGGAGTTCGAACACGACGATGGGCACGCGCACCCAGCGGCCGAGGCCACGGGCCAGAAGGGGGGCCAGCACTGCAAGCACGGGGATCACGAGCAGCGTGGGTTCGAGATCGTCCACGGGATCAGAGTAGCGACGCGTGGTCGCTAGCGTGCACCCACCCGATCGAGCCACTGCAGAAGCGCCGGCAGCGACAGATAGGCGACGGTGCTGTGCGTCGCGAACGGGATCTCGTGCAAGGTGACGTCCATGCCGAGTGACGCCTCGTGCGAGGCGAAGTCCGCGGTGTCCTTCGGAACGACGAGCTCGTCCTCGAGGCCCTGCGCGATGAAGACCGGCGCATCGAAGGCGGTGGATCCCGCCGAGTTCTCCTCCAGCAGAGACTTCCAGGGCTCCGTCGTCGTCGGATCGGCGGTCGTGAAATCGCCGACCAGCGAGTCGCCCATCGTGTGGAGCCTCTGGATGTTCGGGATCAGGCACAGCTCGTTCATCTCGGGGACGATCGTCAGCGCCGCGGGCGTGAGGATCTCATCGATCGGCTCGTCGTAGACCTCGGCGAACGCCGTGAAAGCGTACGAGCCGATCGTGACCCCCGAGATGTCGTCGAGGTGGGCCTTCATGAGGTTCTGGAGGTTCGCCGCGGGCGCGGCCGCCGCGACCGCCCGGATCGTGAGCTCGGGGGCGTACTCCTCCGCCCGTTCCGCCGCGAAGAGCACCGCCTGGCCGCCTTGCGAGTGACCCCAGAGGATCACGTCGCTGCCCGCCTCGGCGCCCGGGATCGCCTGCGCGGCGCGCACCGCATCCAGCACGTTGTTGCCCTCGGTCACGCCGATCAGATACGAGTCGGGACCTGCCGTGCCCATGCCCGCGTAGTCGGTGGCGACGACCGTGTATCC
>JBEVLS010000337.1:0-4554 GCA_040509015.1 Microbacterium sp. | reverse complement strand
CTCGCCCACGTGTCGAACTACTTCGCCACCCCGCCGCAGCTCGCCCTCGCGTCGCGCCTGAAGCGTCTGGCCGGCACGGGCGACGGTGGGCGGGTGTACTTCGGCAACTCGGGCGCCGAGGCCAACGAGGCCGCGTTCAAGCTCGCGCGACTGCACGGCGGCACCGATCGCCCGCGCATCCTGGCGCTGACGAACGCCTTCCACGGGCGCACGATGGGAACCCTCGCGCTGACCGGCAAGCCCGCGATGCAGGAGCCCTTCCTGCCGATGATCCCCGGCGTCGAGTTCATCGACTCGACGGTCGAGGCCCTCGAAGCGGCGATCGACGATCGCGTCGCCGCCCTGTTCATCGAGCCCATCAATGGCGAAGCCGGTGTCGTCGAGCTGCCGACGGGGTACCTCGCCGCAGCGCGCGAACTGACCGAGCGTCACGGAGCGCTCCTCATCATCGACGAGATCCAGACCGGCGCCGGGCGCACGGGGGAGTGGTTCGCGTTCCAGCACGCCGGGATCACCCCCGACGCGATCACGGTCGCCAAGGGGATCGGCGGCGGATTCCCGATCGGAGCGCTCATCACGTTCGAGACGGCCGCCGACCTCTTCTACCCGGGCACGCACGGCTCTACGTTCGGCGGCAACGCGCTGGGCACGGCGGTGGCCGGCGCCGTGCTGGCCGAGATCGAGCGCGCCGACCTCGTTGCGAACGCCGCCGAGCGCGGCGCGCAGCTGCGCGAGATCGTGGCGCGCATCGATTCGCCCCTCGTGAACGGATGCCGCGGCCAGGGCCTGCTCATGGGCGTGGGCCTGCGGCATCCCGTCGCCAAGGCCGTCGTGGCCGCCGCTCAGGAGCGCGGCCTCATCATCAACGCGCCGAACGACGACACGATCCGCCTCGTCCCCGCCCTCAACATCGGCGACGTCGAGCTCGACGAGTTCGAGGAGCTCTTCGCGGCCTCGCTCGCCGCCGTCGAGGCCGCCCTCGCCGAATCCTCCGGAGGAACCGCATGACCCGCCACCTGCTGCGCGACGACGACCTGACCCACGACGAGCAGCGCGAGATCCTCGACCTCGCCGTCCAGCTCAAGAAGGACCGTTGGGCCGACAAGTCGCTCGCCGGTCCGCAGACGGTCGCGGTGATCTTCGACAAGTCGTCCACCCGCACCCGCGTGTCGTTCGCCGTCGGCATCGCCGATCTCGGCGGCTCGCCGCTGATCATCTCGACGGCCAACAGCCAGCTCGGCGGCAAGGAGACTCCGGCCGACACGGCCCGCGTGCTCGAACGCCAGGTCGCCGCGATCGTCTGGCGCACGTACGCGCAGGCGGGGCTCGAGCAGATGGCCGAGGGCACGCGCGTCCCCGTCGTCAATGCGCTGAGCGACGACTTCCACCCGTGTCAGCTGCTCGCCGACCTGCTGACGATCCAGGAGCACAAGGGCGAGCTGAAGGGCCTCACCCTGGCCTTCTTCGGCGACGGGATGTCGAACATGGCGCACTCGTACGTGCTCGCGGGAGTCACCGCCGGCATGCACGTCCGCGTCGCGTCGCCCGAGGCCTACGCACCGCGCGAGGACGTCATCGCCGATGCGGACCGTCGCGCGCTCGAGACCGGCGGATCCGTGACCCTGTACACCGACGCCAACGAAGCAGCCGCGGGCGCCGACGTGATCGTCACCGACACGTGGGTGTCGATGGGCAAAGAGGAGGAGAAGCTCTCGCGGCTCCGCGACCTCGGGGAGTACAAGGTCACCGGCGAGATGATGTCGCTCGCGAAGCCCGATGCGATCTTCATCCACTGCCTGCCCGCCGATCGCGGCTACGAGGTCGAGGCCGAGGTGATCGACGGACCGCAGAGCGTCGTCTGGGACGAGGCCGAGAACCGCCTGCACGCCCAGAAGGCGCTTCTGGTGTGGCTGCTGCGCCAGCAGTGACGGATGCCGATGGCTGAGGCTCGTTCCGTGGGCCGCGACCTCTCGTGGTTCGCTTCTCGATGGGAGCGGCTCAACGGGCCGCAGCGCGTCACGGGGGTCGACCTCGCGCGCGGCCTCGCGGTCGTGGGCATGCTCACGGCGCATCTCTTCGCCATCGAGGTGCGCTTCGACTGGGGTGATCCCGCGAGCTGGATCGCGATCGCCGAAGGACGCTCGTCGATCCTCTTCGCGACGCTCGCGGGTGTCTCGATCGGGCTCATGACCGGCGGTCGCACACCGGTGGCGGGCGCGGATCTCATCACGGCTCGGCTTCGCATCGCCGTGCGGGCGGCCGTCCTGTGGGTCATCGGCATCGTGCTGATCCTCACCGGCGTGCCGGTGTACGTCATCCTCCCCGCCTACGCCCTCCTGTTCCTCCTGTCCCTCCCCCTGCTGTCGCTCCGTGCGCACACGCTGTATCTCGTCGCGGCCGGACTGGGCATCGTCATGCCGTTCGTCCAGGTGTGGCTGAACGGTCTCGACTTCTGGACCACGGGGGAGGGTGACGAGATCGGTCGACTGATCGGGTGGCACTACCCGTTCCCCGTGTGGATCGCCTTCGTCGTCGCGGGGCTCGCCGTGGCGCGCTCCGGGATCCGGCGACTGGCCGTCCAGCTGTGGGTGCTCGGTGTCGGCACCGGTCTCGCGGTGTGCGGCTACGGCCTGGGCGAACTCGCGCCGGGCGCGGCACCGTGGACGTCGGAAGCGCACTCGAGCGGGCTGTTCGAAGTCGTCGGATCCGGCGGTTTCGCGCTCGCCGTGCTCGCGGCGTGCCTGCTCGTGTGCCGCACCGCGGTCGTGTGGATCGTGCTTCCGCTGCGAGCCGTGGGTGCGATGCCGCTGACCGCATACGCCGGACAGCTCGTCGCATGGGCGATCATCGCGACCACGGTGCTCGGGCGCCCCGGCGATCTGACGGGCTTCCGCGCGCTCGAGCCGTTCTGGCCCATGACGCTGGTGCTCCTCGCGGCGTGCACGCTGTGGGCGCTGGTCATCGGCCGCGGGCCGCTCGAGTGGCTGCTCGACCGCTCGGCTCGGCTGGTCACGCGCCGTCGGTAGTCTGGTGCGGTGAGTGATGCGAAAGCCGATGGAACCAACGAGGGCGCCCTCTGGGGTGCACGATTCGCATCAGGGCCGTCGCCCGAACTGGTGGCGCTGAGCCGTTCGACGCACTTCGACTGGGATCTGGCACTGTACGACATCGCCGGCTCGCATGCGCACGCCGCGGCGCTCGCCGATGCGGGCTACCTCTCCGAGGACGAGGAACGCGCGATGCACGAGGCCCTCGACGCGCTGGCCGCGCGGATCGTCGACGGTTCGCTCGTGGCGGCCGAGTCCGACGAAGACGTCCACGGGGCGCTCGAACAGGCGCTCATCGCACAGGTCGGCGCCGAGCTGGGCGGCAAGCTCCGCGCCGGCCGCAGCCGCAACGATCAGATCGCCACCCTCGTGCGGATGTACCTCCTCGACCACGCGCGTACGATCTCGCGCGACATCCTGCGGGTCGTCGACGCGATCGTCGCACAGGCCGAGGCCCACCCCGACGCGATCATGCCCGGACGCACGCACCTGCAGCATGCGCAGCCCGTCCTGCTCGCTCATCATCTGCAGGCGCACGCGTGGCCGCTCGTGCGCGACCTCGAGCGGTTCCGCGATTGGGCCGCGCGCGCCGCGGTCTCGCCGTACGGCGGCGGGGCGCTCGCCGGATCCACTCTGGGGCTCGATCCTCAGCTGGTGGCCGATCGCCTCGGGCTCGACCGTCCGTCCGAGAACTCGATCGACGGCACGTCCGCGCGCGACGTCGTCGCGGAGTTCGCCTTCATCGCCGCGATGGTCGGCGTGGACCTTTCGCGCTTCGCGGAGGAGATCATCCTCTGGAACACCCGCGAGTTCGGCTTCGTCACGCTCGACGACGGCTATTCGACGGGATCGTCGATCATGCCGCAGAAGAAGAACCCCGACATTGCGGAACTCGCGAGGGGCAAGTCCGGACGACTCATCGGCAACCTCACGGGGCTGCTCGCGACGCTCAAGGCGCTGCCGCTGGCCTACAACCGCGACCTGCAGGAGGACAAGGAACCCGTCTTCGACTCGGTCGACACGCTCGAAGTCCTGCTGCCCGCGTTCACCGGCCAGGTCGCCACGCTCCGGTTCGACACCGCCCGGATGGCCGAGCTGGCGCCGCAGGGCTTCTCGCTCGCCACCGACGTCGCCGAGTGGCTGGTCCGGGAGGGCGTGCCGTTCCGGGTGGCCCACGAGGTCGCGGGCGCCTGTGTGCGGCGCTGCGAGGAGCTCGGCATCGAGCTCGACGGGCTCACCGACGAGCAGTTCGCGGACATCGACCCGCGGCTCACACCGGCGGTGCGCGACGTGCTCACGGCCGAGGGGTCGGTGGCCTCCCGCAACGGCCGCGGCGGGACCGCTCCCGAGCGCGTGGCCGAGCAGCTCGCCGAGCTCCGGGTGGCGGTGGCGGACCACCGGGGCTGGCTCGGGTGAGCCTGCTCGACGTACTCGCCGGGCCAGCCCTCGACGCCGCACCCCGGCTCCTCGGTGCGAGGTTCACGCACGGTGGGGTCACCGTCCGGCT
>JBEVLS010000336.1:0-6111 GCA_040509015.1 Microbacterium sp. | reverse complement strand
CGGGGTCTCGAAGGAGTTCGCCTCTCCGACGAAGGACTCGCCCGCGGTCGTCGCGGTCGATGACGTGCACCTCAGCATCGCCGCCGGCGAAGTCGTCGGCATCGTCGGCTACTCGGGTGCCGGCAAGAGCACCGTGCTGCGGCTGGTCAACGCCCTCGAGCTGCCCACGACGGGATCGGTCGAGATCGACGGCCGCGACATCACGCGACTGCGCGAGCGCGAGCTTCGGGCGCTCCGCGGCGACATCGGCATGATCTTCCAGCAGTTCAATCTCTTCGAATCCCGCACCGTCGAGAAGAACGTCGCCTACCCGCTCGAGATCGCCGGGCGTCCGAAGAGCGAGATCAGCGCGCGGGTGGCCGAGCTGCTGCGCTTCGTCGGACTCTCCGACAAGGCGAAGAACCATCCCGAACAGCTGTCGGGCGGGCAGAAGCAGCGCGTCGGGATCGCCCGCGCTCTGGCCACGAGCCCGCGCATCCTGCTCGCCGACGAGGCCACCAGCGCCCTCGACCCCGACACGACGCAGGAAGTGCTCGCCCTCCTCCAGCGCGTCAACGACGAGCTCGGCATCACCATCGTCGTCATCACCCACGAGATGGACGTCATCCGCACGATCGCCGACCGCGTCGTCGTGATGGAGAGCGGCCGCATCATCGAGCAGGGCGCGGTCTTCGACGTCCTCTCGGCTCCGCAGCATGCCGCGACGAAGCGGTTCGTGTCGAGCATCATCGAGGACGTCCCACGCGGCGAGCAGCTCGCCGCGCTGCGTCGGCGGCATCCCGGACGGATCGTGACCTTCACGATCCGCGACGGCGACGTCACCCAGGCCGACGTGTTCGCGACGCTCTCCGCGCACGGTGTGCGGTTCGAGCTCATCCACGGAGGCATCAACGACATCGGCGGCCGGGTGTTCGGCCACCTCACCCTCGTGCTCACCGGCGACGATGCCGCGGTCGCTCGCGCGATCGACGCCGCCTCGGCGCATGCGCCCCTCGTCGAAGAGAAGGAGGACCACCGTGGATAGGCTCGTCGAGCTCCTCCCCGAGCTGCTCACCGCCACGTACGAGACCCTGGCGATCACGACCCTCGCCCTGCTGATCGGCGGACTCGCCGGGCTCGTCCTGGGCCTCGCCCTCTACGCGACGCGCGCCGGAAGCCTCTTCCCCAACCGGGCCGTCTTCGGCGTCCTCAACGTCGTGGTCAACACCTTCCGCCCGATCCCGTTCATCATCCTGCTCGTCGCCGTGCAGCCCATCGCGAGATCGCTGGGCATCCGCGGCATCGGGATCGAGTTCGCGATCTTCGCCGTCTCGATCGCGTCGCTGTTCGCCATCAGCCGTATCGTCGAGCAGAATCTGCTGACCGTGCGTCCCGGCGTCATCGAGGCCGCCCGTGCCGCCGGGGCCAGCCGGTCGCGCATCCTGTTCCGACTCGTCCCGCGCGAAGCCCTCGGTCCCCTGATCCTCGGCTACACGTTCATCGTCGTCGCCCTCGTCGACATGACCGCGATGGCCGGAGCCGTGGCCGCGGGCGGACTCGGACAGTTCGCCATCGTCTACGGATTCCGTCAGTTCAACCCGGTCGTCACGTGGGCCGCCGTGCTCATCATCATCGTGATCGTGCAGGGAGTGCAGTTCCTCGGCAACGCCCTCGCCCGCCGCGTGCTGCGACGCTGACGGGCGACGGAGTCACTCGCAGACGAGGTCTTCGGCGGGCACGACGTCGTCGATGAAGTACGCCACCACGGCGGCGTCGACGCACGCGTTGCCCTTGTTGAAGCCGGTGTGGCCTTCTCCGACCCTCGTGATCAGGACGCCGGACGCGAGCTGGTCGGCCAGCGAGACGGACCACTCATACGGGGTAGCGGGGTCGTTGGTCGTGCCGATCACGAGGATCGGCGCCGCCCCCTCCGCCGCGATGGGCTCGCGCACCCCGGTCGGGGCGTACGGCCAGACCGCGCACGGGTCGGGGCCCGACCAGTACGGAGCGATGGTCGGCGCCTCCGCCGCGATGAGGGCATCGGATGCCGCGATGTCGGCCTCGCTCGTGTCGGCCGGATAGTCCATGCAGTTGTAGGCCCGGAAGGCCTCGGTCGAGTTGTCGGCGTACTCGCCGAACTCCCGGCCGTTGTAGAAGTCGGCGAGGATGAACGCGGTGTCGGAGCTGCCCTCGAGCGTCTCGGTGAGGGCGCGCGTGAGGAAGCTCCAGGAGTCCTCGGAGTACAGCGCCGCGATGATCGCGGTCATGAGCGTGTCGGCACCCAGCAGGCGTCCGTCGGCGGCCGGGATGGGCGACCGGTCGACACTCGCCAGCAGCGTGGACAGATCGGCCATCGCCTCGTCGGGCGTCCCGCGGAACGGGCAGTCGTCACCCTGCAGGCAGCTCTGCATGTAGGCGCGCAGCGCCGACTCGAAGCCGACGGCCTGGGTCGTGGAGACGTCCAGGCCCGAGACCGCCGGGTCGATCGCACCGTCGAGCACGAGGCGCCCCACGCGCTCGGGGAAGAGCTTGGCGTAGGTCGCGCCGAGGAACGTGCCGTACGAATACCCGAGATAGTTCAGCTGCGAGTCGCCGAGCACCGCGCGGATGAGGTCCATGTCGCGCGCCGAGTCGTCGGTCGTGACGAACTCGAGGATCCCGTCGCTGTTCGCTTCGCAGGCGGCCGCGAACTCCTCGTTGGCCGTCGTGATCGCGTCCTCCCACTCGGCGGATCCGCGCGCTCCGGGGCGGATGTCGTAGAGGTAGGCGTCCATGTCCGCGGCGTCGAAGCACGTCACGGCCGTCGACTGGCCGACGCCCCGCGGATCGAAGCCGATCACGTCGTAGCGCGCGGACAGCTCGTCGCCCACGGCGAAGTCGAGGGAGTCGCGGATCAGATCCACGCCGCTGCCGCCCGGACCGCCGGGGTTGGTCAGCAGCGATCCGATCGGCGTGCCGTCGGTCGCACGGTGACGGATGACCGACAGCTCGAGCTCACCCGCGGCGGGGTCGTCCCAGTCCAGCGGCGCGGTCACCGTCGTGCAGTCGAACACCTCGGCGCACGTCGTCCACTCGAGCTCCTGACCGTAGAACGGAAGCAGGTCGGCGGCGACCCCCTCGGTATCGGGGGTGACGGACTGCGTGGGTCGCGGCGATGACTCCGGGATGAGTGAGTACAGGCATCCGGAGAGCGCGACGGCTGCCGCGGCGAGCCCGGCGACGACGGCGACGAGCCGGCGCGACCGACGGGTGGGCGAAGACGTTGTCACGGGGTCCTTCCGCTCGCGACCGTCACGAGCATGCTTTCGAGGGCGAGAGCGGGAGCGACGTTCTGCTCGAGGTTGCGCCGGGTCTCGGCGATGCGGTCGAGCACGACGAGCGTGCGCTCGGGAGACCAGGCGGCCGCGAGAGCGCGCAGCTCGTCGTCGAGCTCGCGGTTGATGAGGTCGTCGGCGCGGCCGTACTGCAGCATGAGCACGTCGCGGAACAAGGACTGCAGATCGGTGAGGACGCGGTCGATGCCGTCGCGCAGGCTGCGCGTCGCGCGGCGCTTCTGCTCGTCCTCGAGGGCCGACAGCTGCGATCGCACGGCCGGGGGAACGGGTGCGCCCGCGGCGATCCCGAGCGTGCGGAGCAGACCCGAGCGCTCGGCCTCGTCGCGTTCGGCCGTGAGCGCCTTCGCGTCGTCGGTCGCGAGCTGCACGACCCGGCCCGCCACCTCGACGGCGTCGCCGACGCCGCGGACGCGGAGCACGCCCTGCAGCGTCTCGTCGCGGCGCGCGCGAGCCGCGGCATCCGTCGCCAGTCTCTGGGCCATGCCGATGTGGCGCTGTGCGTGACGGGCGGACTGCTCGGCGATCGCCGGATCGACGCCCGTGCGCTGTTCGATGAGCCGCGCGACGTCGGCGACGTCGGGATCGCGCAGGCGCAGCGTCCGCACCCGCGAGCGGATCGTGGGGAGGAGGTCGGCGTCGCTCGGCGCGCACAGCACCCAGACCGTGCGCTCGGGCGGCTCTTCGAGGGCCTTCAGCAGCACGTTGGACGTGCGCTCGGTCATGCGGTCGGCGTCCTCCATGACGATGACGCGGTATCGCCCGAGCGAGGGTGAGAAGTACGAGCGCTCGACGAGCGCGCGGGCGTCCTTGATCGAGATGATCACGCCCTCGGTGCGCAGCGCCGCGAGATCGGGGTGCGTGCCGGCGAGCACCTGACGCATCGCCTGCTCGTCGCCGGGCTCGGCGATCAGCGACGCGGCGAACGCGTACGCCAGCGTCGAACGCCCCGAGCCGGGCGGACCGGTGATGAGCCAGGCGTGAGTCAGGTCGGCGGGGTCGGATGCCGCGGATCGGAGCGCGGCGACCGCGTCGTCCTGCCCCCACACGTCGCCCCACGGGATGCTCGCACCGGATCCGGCGGTCGCGGAGTCCGCGATCGTCGTGGCGTCCATGGGGTTCAGCCTAACCGCGGCCGAGGACAGCGGCCCTCACGCGAGGAGCTCGCCGACGCGGTCGCGGATCGATGCGGCGATCTCCTCGGGTGGGAGCGCTGCATCGATCACGAGGAACCGATCGGGCTCGGCGGCGGCGAGCGCGAGGAACTCGGCGCGCACGCGCGCGTGGAACTCCTCCTTCTCGGCCTCGAGACGGTCGAAGGGCTTGTCGTCGGCGTCCAGACGGCGGCGGGCGGCATCCGGATCGAGATCCAGGAGCACCGTCACGTCGGGCAGCAGGCCGCCGGTCGCCCACAGCGAGAGCTCGCGCACCTCGTCGCTGCCGAGGACACGCCCCGCCCCCTGGTACGCGACGGACGAGTCGAGGTAGCGGTCCTGGATGACCACCTCGCCGCGCGCCAGCGCGGGACGCACGAGGGTGTCGATATGGTGCGCCCGATCGGCGGCGTACAGGAGCGCCTCGGCGCGCGGAGCGACCTCGCCGCGGTGGTGCAGCACGATGTCGCGGATCAGCACCCCGACCTCGGTGCCGCCCGGCTCACGGGTGCGCACCACCGTCCGCCCCTGCGCGGCGAGCCACTCCTCGAGGAGGGCCGCCTGCGTCGTCTTGCCGACGCCGTCGCCGCCCTCGAGGGTGACGAACAGGCCCGACGGTCCCTGAGCCTGCCGAGGGGTCACTTCTTCTTCGCCGGCGCCTTGCGCGTGGTCGTGCGCTTGGCCGCCGTCCGCTTGGGAGCGGGACCCTTCGCGCGCTTGTCGGCGAGCATCTGCACCGCGATCTCGAACGTGATGTCGTCGGCGGTCTGACCGCGCGGGATCGTCACGTTCGTCGTCCCGTCGGTCACGTACGCGCCGAAGCGTCCGTCGCGGATGCGGATCGGCTTCTCGCTGACCGGATCGTTGTCGAACTCCTTGAGCGCCGACGACGGGCGACGGGCACCGTACTTCGGCTGCTCGTAGATCGCGAGCGCCTGCTCGAGGGTGATGTCGAAGATGAGCTGCTCGCTGTCGATCGTGCGCGAGTCGGTGCCCTTCTTGATGTACGGACCGTACGGGCCGTTCTGCGCCGTGATGACGTCACCGGACTCGGGGTCCGCGCCGACGACCCGCGGGAGCGCGAGCAGCTGGAGCGCCGTGTCGAGGTCGATCTCTTCGGGCGACATCGTCTTGAACAGCGACGCGCGGCGCGGCTTGGGCGCCTCGACCTTCTTGGCACCGCGCTTCTTCGGCGCCGCCTTGACCTCGCCGGTGGCCTCGTCGACGGCCACCTCCTCCTCGGGGAGCTCTTCCTCGAGGTACGGGCCGTAGCGGCCGTCCTTGACGACGACGAGGCGTCCTGTCTCGGGGTTCTCGCCGAGGACGCGGTTGCCGGCCACCGGAGCGTCGATGAGCTCCTGAGCCTTGTCGGCGGTCAGCTCGTCCGGTGCGAGATCGTCGGGCAGGTTGACCCGGCGCGGGTCGGCGTCGGGGTTGGCCGGATCCACGACGTCCAGGTAGGGCCCGTAGCGACCGAACCGCACCGTGGCGACGTCCGAGATCTTCGTCGCGTTCAGTTCGCGCGCATCGATCTCGCCGAGGTTGTCGACGACGTTGCGCAGACCCACGTGCGAGTCGGATCCGAAGTAGAACTCCTGCAGCCACTCGGCGCGCTTCTGCTCGCCGCGGGCGATCGCGTCGAGGTC
>JBEVLS010000335.1:0-3157 GCA_040509015.1 Microbacterium sp. | reverse complement strand
GTGCCCCGCGATGACCGCGTGCATCCACCCCACGTGCACGGGCATCGTCCTCTCGGGTCGCCACGCGAGGTCCACCGCCATGGGGTCGTCCGGATCGGCGACCTCGTTCTGCGCGCGGGTGTAGAAGCCGAGGTCGGCCTGCGGCCACAGATCGAACGGCCGGTACTTCGCCCGGAAGCCGAGCACCGGAGCGATGGCGGCGCGTGCGGTCGCACTGAGCTGGAACTCCAGCCACGGACTGTTGAGCACCACAGCGTCGACGCTGCCCTGGTGACGAGCCGCCCACAGGCTGAGCGTGAGACCGCCCGTCGAGTGGCCCATCAGCACCAGACGACGTTCACCGCTGCCGTCGGTGCCCCTGCCCATCGCCTCGAGCGCGGCGCCGATGTCGGCGTCGTAGTCGTGGAGGTCGGAGATGTACCCGGGCGTCTGTCCTTCGCGCAGGCTGCGTCCGTACTTGCGCAGGTCGAGAGCGTAGAAGCGTGCGCCGCGCTCGGTCCAGAACCTCGCGAGGCGCGTCTGGAAGAAATAGTCCGACCAGCCGTGGACGTAGAGGACGTCGACGTCCGCGAAGGGACGGTGGTCACCGAAGAGACCGCCGAGCAGAGCATGCTCGGGAAGCAGCCGCACGACGGTGGCGAAGACATCGCCCTCGTCGTCCTTCCCGAGCGGGAGCGTCATCTGCTCGAAGGGCTCTCCGAGGATGTCGGGGACCCAATCGTGCTGCATCCGGCCAGCCTATCCAAGCGCTCGAAGACCCCGAAGTGTCATGGCACGTCGGGTTCTCCCGGCCCCACGAACACGACCCAGGAGCCGGGCGTCGTGTTCGTCGCGATCCAGGCGTTCACGTCCGCGATGAGCTGATCGCGACTCTTCGAGAGCGGCATCCACCAGCCCTCCTGCGATGCCATCGCCTGCCAGCGCATGGCACCGCCCGTGGCTGGCGGGACGGAGAACACGTTGTACCTCACCACGACGAACTGCTTGCCCAGCGGGATGAGCTCCTGGAGAAGGTTGTAGACCATCACCCCCGAGGTGTCGGACTGTCCGACCTGGTCGATCGGCATCGCATCGATGCGACGCTGGATGTCCGCCGTCACGACCGCCGGAAGCGCCTGGGCGGGATCCACCGCAACCCGCCGATCCACGTCCTGGAAGTAGTAGAAGGTCCAGCCGCGCGCGGCGACCAGATCCCACTGCTCGGGGGTGACGATGGTGTCGCCGACCTCGAGCACGACCGGCGCCTGGGTGGGTGTCTGGGTGGGCGTCGGGGTCGGACTCGGAGTCCGGGTCGGGGTCTGGGTCGGGGTCGAGGTCGGGGTCGGACTCGGTGTCCGGCTCTCCGTGACGGATGGGGTCGGGCTCGGGGTGGCGAGGGTGTCGTCGGTCGCGCCGAGACCGAGGGCGATGCTCACCGAACCGACGGCGATCGCGCCCACCACGGCGACGGCGGAGGCGACGGCGACGATGCGCGCGGGACTCCGTCGCGGGGGCAGCCCGTCGGCCCCCTGGACGATTCGCGCGCGAAGCGCGGCGGATTCGTCGGGCGTGAGGTTGCTCATGCCAGCTCCCAGCTCTCGATCTCTCCGCGGAGGCGGCGCTTCGCGCGCGCCAGCCGCGACTTGACGGTTCCTTCGGGAATGCCGAGCGTCTGCGCGGTCTCCCGTTCCGGGAACCCCTCGAGCACCGCGAGTACGACGACATCCCGCTCGGCTGCCGGGAGCCGCTTGAGGGCGGCGAACACACCGGTCTCGTCGTGCACGGCCGGGGCTGCTGACGCTTCCTCGTCACGCGGGACGCGCGCGAGCATCCGCCGGTAGCGGCGAGCGGAGCGCTCGACGTTCCGCGCGGCGAACGACGTGGCGGTGATCAGCCACGGCAGCGGCGACCCGTCGACCAGTCGTACCGAGGCGCGCTTGCGCCACAGCTCGAAGAACGCGACCGCCACAGCATCCTGCGCGTCCTCGCGATCGCCGACGACACCCAGGGCATGCCGGAAGAGCCGCTGGTGGTGACGATCGAAGAAGCGTCCCAGCGCGGCGGTGTCGCCGACGAGAACGAGGTCCCAGTCGACGGCATCAGTAGGGTCCATACCCTGATATGTCCGACCGCCGCCGATCGGTTCTCGATCCATCGACGTCTATTCGCCGCGCGACACCCGCACCATCTCGTCGCGCGGTACCACCTTGACGCGTGCCCGCTCGTGCGGGGCGCCGAGGGCGATCTCGTGCTCGTCGAGACGGTGCCAGCCGTCGAGGTCGGTCCAGGCGACACCGCGCTCGGCGAGGAGCTCGGGGATCGCGGACTCCGACGGATCCTCGGGGCTCCACCACGACCCCTGGTCGTTGATGAGGTGGCGGACCGTCTCCATGGCGTCGGACTTCGTGTGGCCGATGAGACCGACGGGTCCGCGCTTGATCCAGCCGGTCGCGTAGACGCCGGGGACGCGCTCGTTCGAGTCCTTGTGCAGGACCTGGCCCTCGTGGTTCGGGATCACGCCGTGGCGCTTGTCGAACGGCACCCCGGGCAGAGGCGAGCCGAAGTAGCCGACCGCGCGGTACAGCGACTGGATCGGAACCTCGCGCAGCTCCCCCGTGCCCTCGACTCCGCCTTCGCCGTCCGGACGCGTGCGCTCGTAGACGAGCGCGGCCACCCGGCCGTCGGCATCCTTCTTGATCTCGACGGGCTTGGCGTAGAAGTGCAGGTGCAGGCGACGCGACGCCTCGCCGCCGGCGTTGTTGACGCCGGGACGCGTGCGCCACGACTGCAGCACGCGGTCGATGACCATGACCTGCTTGTTGCTCGCGATCGCCGCGCGGGCGGCGTCGTCGTAGTCGAAGTCCTCGTCGTACACGACCATGTCGACGTCGCGCAGCTCGCCGAGCTCGCGCAGCTCGAGCGGTGTGAACTTCACCTGCGCCGGTCCGCGGCGGCCGAAGACGTGCACGTCCGTCACGGGCGATGCCTTCAGACCCTCGTAGACGTTCTCGGGGATCTCGGTCGGCAGCAGGTCTTCGGCATGCTTGGCGAGCATGCGGGTGACGTCCAGCGCCACGTTGCCGTTGCCGATGACCGCGACCGACTCGGCCTCGAGCGGCCAGGTGCGCGGCACATCGGGGTGGCCGTCGAACCAGCTGACGAAATCGGCTGCACCGTA
>JBEVLS010000334.1:0-19638 GCA_040509015.1 Microbacterium sp. | reverse complement strand
CCGACCTCGAAGAGCGGCTTGATCGCACCGTCGACGCGCGACGCGCGGCCGCCCGCGAGCAGGATCGCTCCGGTCGTCATTCCTCGCCCGGGCGCACCCAGTCGCCGCTCTTGCCGCCGGTCTTGCGGACGATGCGCACGTTCTCGATGGACGTGCCCTTGTCGAGGCCCTTCACCATGTCGACGACGGCGAGGGCCGCGACCGACACCGCGGTGAGCGCCTCCATCTCGACGCCCGTGCGATCGGCGGTGCGGACGGTGGCCTCGATCTCGACGCCTGCGTCGGTGATCGCGAGGTCGACCGTCGCCCCGTGCACTCCGATGACGTGGGCGAGCGGAAGGAGCTCGGGCGTGCGCTTGGCGGCCTGGATGCCCGAGATCCGCGCGACGGCGAGCACGTCGCCCTTGGGCACCGCGCCTTCGCGCAGCGACGCGACGACCTCGGGTGCGCACTTCACGAAACCTCGCGCGGTCGCCGCGCGGACCGTGGGCTGCTTGTCGGTGACGTCGACCATGCGGGCGTGGCCCGCGGCATCCAGGTGCGTGAAGCTCATGAGATCAGCATGACATCCACGATGTCGCCCGCCTCGACCGCGTCGACCTCGGCGGGGACGATCGCGTACGCGACGGCGTGGCCGAGTCCGCCGGGGAGGTGAGAGCCGCCCGCCGTCGCGGGCACCGCGATCCACCCGCTCGGATCGCTGCGGTCGATCGTCACCGGCAGGTACTGCGCGCGTCCGGGCGGAGTCCGCCACCCCCTCGCGACCGGGAGGGCGATGTGGGCGCGGCCGAGGTCGGCGGCGCCCTGCAGGGCGAGGAGCGCCGGGCGGACGAAGACCTCGAACGACACCGCGGCGCTCACGGGGTTGCCGGGAAGACCGAAGAGCAGGGTTCCCGCGGGCGTGCGACCGAAGCCCTGCGGTTTGCCCGGCTGCATCCGCAGCTTCGAGAAGACCATGACGTCGTCCAGCGTGTTCTTGACCACTTCGTAGGCGCCCGCGCTCACACCGCCCGAGAAGACCACGACGTCGGCTCCGAGCGCCTCGGCCTCGGCGATCGCCTGTCGTGGCCCGTCGCCCTCATCGGGAACGCTCGTGCGCAGCACGACGTCGGCTCCGGATTCGAGAGCGAGGGCCGTCAGCAGCTCGCTGTTGGACTCGGGGATCTGCCCGTGGCGGAGCGGTGCGCCAGGGGCGACCAGCTCGGACCCCGTCGAGACGACCGCGACCCGCGGCACGCGGCTGACCGGAACGACCCCGACGCCCGCCGCCGCGATCGCGGCGAGCTGCAGGGCGCCGAGTCGGGTGCCGCCGGCCATCAGCTCGTCGCCGGCCACGGAGTCGACGCCCCGGCGCCGGATGTGCAGTCCCTCTCGGGCGGGCGCGCCCACGACACGGATCTCACCCATCGAATCGGCGAGCCCCCCGACCGTCTCCTCGAACGGGACGATGACGGTCGCGTCGGTCGGCACGGGCGATCCGGTCATGATGCGCGCGGCCTCGCCGCGGGCGAGGGGCGGGTCGAGGTCTGTCCCGGCCGGAAGATCGGCGACGACGCGCAGGGCGACGGGTTCGGTGGCGGATGCCGCGGCGACGTCTTCGAACCGCACGGCGAAGCCGTCCATGGCGGAATTGTCGAAGACGGGGATGTCGACGGCGGCGCGCACCGTCTCGGCGAGGATTCGTCCCCGGGCCTCGGCGAGCGGAAGCGATTCACGGGGCAGAGGGACGACGGCGGCGAGGACCGTCGCGAGGTGGTCGTCGACGGAGATGAGATCGTTCATGAACGCACCCGCTCCGAGATCGCGCCGTCCCACGCCGCGATCCCGCCCGCCAGGACGGATGCCGGGATCCCGGCGGCGTCGAGCGCACGCGCGGCGCGTAGGGCACGCGCCCCGACCTGACAGACGACCACGACGGGTCCGTCGCCGGCGAGGAGCGGATCGCCGAGGAGCGTCGCGAGCGGGATCTCGATGCTGCCGGGGATGACGCCCGTCGCCGTCTCGTGCGGTTCGCGCACGTCGACGATCGTCGCACCGGCGGTCTGCGCGGCGCGTGCGGCCGAGGGGTCGAGGTGCGGCACTTCGACGGGCTCAGCGACCGGTGACCGGTGGGTGGCGACCGGGGGGCGTTTGTCGGCGACCGGGGGGCGGGGGTCGGCGACCGCGGATGGGGTCTCGGCGACGGCGGATGGGGAGGCCGCGCGCAGGGGCACTTCGTCGAACCGGCCGCGCAGCGCGTCGACGACGAGCACCCGCCCGAGGAGCGGCTCGCCGACGCCGGTGACGAGCTTGATCGCCTCGGTGGCGAGGAGTCCTCCGACCTGCAGGCACAGGGATCCGAGCACGCCGACCTGCGCGCACGTCGGCACGTCGCCCACGGACGACGGCGGATAGAGGTCGGCCAGTCGCACCGCGGGGGCGCCCGCGGGCGGCGCCGACCAGAAGACGGTGACCTGGGCGTGGAACTCCTGCACGACGCCCCAGACGAGCGGGACGCCGAGGCTCTCGCACGCCGCGGCGACGGCTTCGCGGGTGTCGAACGT
Organism: Microbacterium sp.; assembly: GCA_040509015.1. GTDB lineage: Bacteria > Actinomycetota > Actinomycetes > Actinomycetales > Microbacteriaceae > Microbacterium. Next base: position 17,095 of record JBEVLS010000334.1, on the reverse strand, counting down.
GTCGCTTCCGTCGATCACGACGTCGGCGCCGGAGAGCAGGCCGGTTGCGGTGCCGGACGTCAGGCGCTCGCGCACGGTGTTGACGACGGTGTGCGGCGAGAGCTCCGCGGCGATCCGGACGGCGGAATCCACCTTGGGGCGTCCGACGTCCCCGACGCGGTGCATCACCTGCCGCTGCAGGTTCGAGAGTTCGACGTCGTCGTCGTCGATCACGGTGAGGGTGCCGACGCCCGCTGCAGCGAGGGCGATGACGGCGGGCGATCCGAGGCCGCCGGCGCCGACGACGGCGACGTGCGCCGCAGCGAGCCGGCGCTGCGCGTCGTCGCCGAACCCGGCGAGTGCGCGATGTCGCGCGGTGCGCCGTCGCTCGTCGTCGGGCAGCTCGTCGACGGGGCTCACGAGGGGGTCGAAGGGCATGCGCCCAGGCTACGCCGCGTGGGACCGGCGGCGGCTGATCCACGGGCCGAGGGCAGCGCCCCTCGGCAGGCCGGCTCCCCGCCGAGCGTGATGCTCCCTCCACGCGATTGAACTTCGCGCTCACACAGGGCATGGACTCCGCGAGTGGATGTGGAGTCCCTCGGTGTGCGGCCGTGGAGTCCCTTCGTGTGTGTGAGCGCGAAGTCTCTCCGTGTGTGAGCGCGGAGTTCAACAGTGTCCTGAGAACGTGTGTGAGCGCGAAGTTCAACAGTGTCCTGAGAAAGCGCCACAGCGATCGGAAGGTATGGCGGAGGCGCGGAAGAAGGCACCGAACTGTCGCAACAGCGGTACTTTCGCGGCCGTACACACGCAGATGCGGTGCTACCGTCTACCGCATGGACTCGTACCGGATCTCCGAAGCCGCTCGGCTGCTGGGTGTCAGCGACGACACCGTGCGTCGCTGGGTCGATGCGGGCACGCTGCCCTCGACCGGCGAAGCGCCCGCGCGCATCCCGGGTGACGCGCTCGCTGCCCATGCGGTCGAACTCGCGAGGGCGGCATCCGATCCGACCGATGTGCTCTCGAGCGCCCGCAATCGCTTCGTCGGGCTCGTGACCCGCGTGCAGGTCGACGGCGTCATGGCACAGGTCGACATCCAGTCAGGACCCCATCGTGTGGTCTCGCTGCTCTCGGCCGAGGCGGTGCGCGAGCTCGCGCTCGAACCCGGCTCGCTCGCCGTCGCGGTCGTCAAAGCCACCAACGTCATCATCGAAACCCCGAAAGACTGACCATGCGTCGACTCGCTCCCCTCCTGCTCGTCGCCGCGCTGGCGCTCGCGGGCTGCGCGTCCGCGGACGAGGGTCCCGCCGCGACGACGGCACCGTCACAGGATGCCGGGCCCGAGCTGACGGGCGAGCTGACGATCTACGCGGCCGCGTCGCTGGGCACGGCGTTCGACGAGCTCGCCACGCAGTTCGAGGCGCGGCATCCGTCTCTCGACGTCCTGCCGATCGTCTACGACGGCTCGAGCACCCTCGCGACGCAGCTGATCGAGGGGGCCCCGGCGGACGTCTTCGCCTCGGCCGACGAGAAGAACATGCAGAAGGTCGTCGACGCCGACCTGGCGAGCGCCCCCGAGCCGTTCGCCACCAACACCCTCGTGATCGCCGTGCCCGCGGGCAATCCCGGCGACGTCACAGGGCTCGAAAGCCTCGCGGACCCGGCCCTCACGGTGCTCCTGTGCGCACCCGAGGTGCCGTGCGGCGCGGCATCCGAGACCCTGCTCGCCAACGAGGGCATCACCGTCGCCCCGGCCAGCCTCGAGCAGAACGTCACGGCGGTGCTCACCAAGGTGGCCGCCGGCGAAGCCGACGCGGGCCTGGTCTATGCGACCGACGTCCTCGGCAACGACGACGTCGAGGCCTTCGAGCCCGAGGGTGCCGCGGACGTCGTGAATCGATACCCTGTCTCCGTGCTGACGGATGCCGCGAACCCCGACGCCGCTGCCGCGTTCGTCGAGTTCGTGCTCAGCGACCAAGGACAGGCCGTCCTCGAAGAGCTCGGATTCGGCGCTCCGTGAGTCGCGCGCGGGACGCGGGCGGGTTCGTCCCGAGGATCCTCGCTGTTCCCGCGGTGCTGGGCCTCGCCCTGCTCGTCCTGCCTCTCACGGCGCTCGTCCTGCGCGTCGAGTGGTCGACCCTGTGGAGCGACATCACCTCGCCGCAGGCGCTGTCGGCCCTCGGCCTGTCGCTGCTCACGGGAGCGATCGCCACGGTGCTGTGCATTCTCATCGGCGTCCCGCTCGCGCTCGTGATCGCCCGTGCGGGCCGGCGATCGGCCGCGATCCTCCGCGCCGTCGTCACCGTCCCGCTCGTCCTGCCGCCGATGGTGGGCGGCGTCGCCCTGCTGTTCCTGTTCGGCCGCACGAGCTGGCTCGGCGGAGTCCTCGAGGAGTGGGGAGTGCGCGTGCCCTTCACGACCGGAGCCGTCGTGCTGGCCCAGACCTTCGTCGCGCTGCCGTTCCTCGTGCTCGCCCTCGAGGCGTCGCTGCGCACGACCGGCGTCGGCTACGAGCACGCGGCCGCGTCCCTCGGCGCCGGGCGATGGACGATCCTCGGCCGGGTCACGCTCCCGCTCGCCGCGCCCGGGCTCATCGCGGGCATCGTCCTGTGCTTCGCCCGCGCGATCGGCGAGTTCGGGGCGACCGCGCTCTTCGCCGGCAACGCGCCGGGCGTCACGCAGACGATGCCGCTCGCGATCTACACGGCGTTCAACGGGGCCGGGGTCTCGCAGGGCACCGCCGTCGCACTGTCCCTCCTGCTGCTCGTCACCGCGCTCACCGTCCTCCTTCTCGTCCGGGCCTGGCGAGCGGAGTCTCCCCGATGACCGGCGGCGCGCTCGACGCGCGAGTCGTCGTGCGGCGGCCCGGCTTCGTGCTCGACGCGCACGTGCGCGCCGAGGCCGGCGAGGTCGTCGCCCTCATGGGGCCGAGCGGCGCAGGAAAATCGACCTTCCTCGGGGTGCTGGCCGGGCTCGTGGGGTTGTCGGAGGGACGAGTGGCGCTCGACGACCGGGTGCTGGATGCCGCGCCCCGCCCGCGTACGCGTGCGACCCCGTCCGTGCGCCGCATCGTGCTCCTCGGTCAGGATCCGCACCTCTTCCCGCACATGTCGGCGCACGCGAACATCGCGTTCGGCCGCGAGGCGCAGGGCGCGTCGCGCACGGTCGCCGGCACCGAGGCGGACGAATGGCTCTGGCGCGTGGGCCTGGACGGTCTCGGCGAGCGGCGACCCGCGCAGCTGTCGGGCGGTCAGCAGCAGCGTGTCGCGCTCGCGCGCGCACTCGCGACCGCGCCGGCGGCTCTGCTCCTCGACGAGCCGCTCGCCTCGCTCGACCCCGAGACGGCCGGCGACATCCGCGCGCTGCTGCACGACCAGCTGGCGAGCACCCGGACGACGGCGATCGTCGCGACCCACGATGCCGTCGACGCCGTCTCGCTCGCCTCGAGGCTCGTTGTGATCGAGGGCGGGCGCGTCACGCAGGACGGCGGCGTGCGCGATGTGCTCGCCGCGCCCGCGTCCCGCTTCACGGCCAGCGTCGCAGGACTGAACCGCGTCGAGGGCGCCGTCAGCGGGGGCGGGTTCACGGCGGGCTCGCTCGAGATCCCGGCATCCGGAGTCGCCGACGGCCCCGCGACGGCGGTCTTCGCCCCCTCGGCGGTGACCATCGAGCGGGTCGAGGCGACGTCGTGGACCGGAGCTCTGCGGCTGCCGGCGCCGTCCTCGCCCGGAGAATGGATCGCCCGGGTGACGCGGCTCGAGCCGACCCCGGCGGGGATCCGCGTGCGGACCGTGGAACCGGACGTCGCGGTCGACGTCGCCGCCGATCGTGCGGCCGACCTCGGGCTCGCGCACGGTCAGCCCGTGCTGCTGCGCGTCGGGGAGTCCGCCGTGCGGATCGTGACCGATCCGGTCGACGCCGCCTCGGCATAGAGTCGTGCGATGAGCACCATCCGTCCCTTCCGCCCCGGTGACGAGCCGGCGCTCGCCGACATCTGCCTGAAGACGGCGGATGCCGGTGGCGATGCGACCGGCGTGTTCGACGACGATCGCATCTGGGCCGAGATCTTCGTGCTGCCGTACGTCGCGCGGCATCCGGACCTCGCGTTCGTCGTCGAAGCGGACGACGGCCGCCTCGTCGGGTACATCGTGGCGACACCCGACACCAGAGCCTTCGAGGACTGGTTCCACGACGAGTGGTGGCCCGAGCACGGCGCGCGGTGGCCGCGGCCCGACGTCGTGCGGTCGCGTCAGGACGCCACCCTGATCTACGCGTACGGGCGGCGTGCCGGCGTCGAGCCGTACGGCGACGACCACCCGGCGCACCTGCACATCGACCTGCTCCCCGAGACCCAGCGTCAGGGTTGGGGCCGGCGTCTCATCGAGACGCTCGTCGATGCGCTGCGGGCCCGGGGCGTCACCGGGCTCCACCTCGTGGCGTCCAGCGACAACGCCGGAGCTCTCGCGTTCTACCCGCGCGTCGGATTCGCACCGATCCCGTCCCACCGAGGCGTGCAGGCGTTCGCGGTGACGCTGGCCTGAGTTCCGTGCCTCGTCTCGTCAGGAGCCGCTGACGATCCGTCGGATGGTGTCGACCGCCAGCTTCGGCTCGCGGTCGGCGCCGACGAGGCCGTTGGTCTCCTGCAGCGTGTCGGTGAGCTGGGTGTAGCAGAAGCCCGCGAGCGCGCCGCTCGCGTGCACGGCGCCGAGCAGGCCGTCGAGGCGATCCGAGAAGTCGTCCGCGGACCGCGCCACCGAGTAGCCCCACGCGTCGTCGGCCTCGTCGACGCGGTAGGAGATACCGCCGAACTCGGTGAGCATCACGGGCGCGTCGGAGACGTCGCCGCTGAGGACGAGGGCTCTGCCCGCCGGCCCGATCCCCGCGATCATGGCGTCGATCGCCGCGCGGTCCGCGTAGCGCGGACCCACGATCTCGGGATTCCATTCGTAGTCGTGGATCGCGACGATGTCGGTGTCGACCTGCTCCCAGCCGTCGTTCGAGACGATGGGCCTCGTCGCGTCCAGAGCTTTGGTGAGCTCGACCAGGGATCTCGCGTAGTGCTCCATGCGAGGGTCGGTCGCCACGTGCTGGATGCCCCAGCTCTCGTTGAGCGGAACCCACGTGACGATCGACGGATGCGAGTAGTCGCGGCGCACGATCTCGAGCCACTCGCGCACCATGCGCTCGACGGAGGTGGGCGAGAACGTGAAGCTTGCCGGCGCCTCGCCCCAGACGAGCAGCCCGAGACGGTCGGCCCAGTGGAGGAACCGCGGATCCTCGAACTTCTGATGGACGCGGGTGGCGTTGAAGCCGAGGTCCTTGATCAGCTGCGCCTCGGCCCGGAGCGCCTCGGCGGACGGCGGAGCCAGATGCGATTCCGGCCAGTACCCCTGGTTCAGCACCGAGCGGACGAAGTACGGGCGGTCGTTGAGGAGGAAGTGCCCGCGCGCGACGTGCGCCGTGCGCAGACCGAGGTAGGACGCGACGCTGTCGTCGCCGACCGTCACGACGGCATCGACGAGTCTCGGGTGCTCGGGCGACCAGAGCAGCTCCTCGTACGCCTGTCCGTTCGACAGTGCGCTGACCGGGATCGTCAGCTCGAGTTCGTCGCGTGTCGTCGTGGTGCTGACCCCGCCCAGTTCCAGGTCGCCCAGTCGCAGAGCGACCGACACCGGCATCGGTCCAGCGGGCGCCGACGTGAGCACGATGCGCGCGCGCACCGACGCGGCGCGCACGTCGGCCGTCCAGTGCACGGCGTCGATCGACACCGCCGGCACGGCCTCCAGCCACACCGGCTGCCAGATCCCGCTGGTGCGGTGGTACCAGATCACGTGCGGCTGCTCTCGCCAGTCCTGCTTGCCACGGGGCTGGGCGACGTCGTGGGGATCGTCCTCGGCGCGCACGACGATCATGTGGGTGTCGGCGTCGGACAGGGCGTCGGTGATGTCGAAGGCGAAGGGCGTGTGGCCGCCCTCGTGCGTCCCCACGAGCTGGCCGTCGATCCACACGCGGCAGCGGTAGTCGACGGCGCCGAAGCGGAGCATCAAGCGCGCGCCTCGAGCGGTGCCGGCCGCCGTGATCTCGGCGTCGCCGATCGCCCGCGCGTACCAGAGCACGGAGTGGTGCGCCGTGTCGGCCACGCCCGATGCCGGAGACTCGGGCGGGAACGGGACGATGATCCGGTCCGTGAACGGCGGATCGAGGAACCAGCGCTCCCGAAGTCCGGCGTCGGCGTCGTCGTAGGCGAAGCGCCATGGCCCCGACAGGTCGGCCCAGTCGGCGCGCAGCACCTGCGGCCGCGGGTGGCGTCCGTCTTGAAGACTCGCGACGGGGAGGCGCGACTGGTCGTCCTTGATCATGGCGACAAGCATGCCGCAAATATCCAGCGCTGTAAAACGGGTCGGTCGTCTCAGCCGGTCGACACGAGGGCGGGCGTGCTCTCGCGGACGACGATCCGGTGCGAGACGATCTCGTGTCGGCCCATCCCGTCGAACCCCGACATGCGTTCGATGAGCAGCGCGAGCGCGCGCTCTGCCAGTGCGTCGAGGTCGGGCGAGACCGTCGTCAGGCTCGGGAACGTGACGGCGCTCAAGCTGATGTCGTCCCACCCCGTCACCGCGACGGTCGCGGGCACGGCGACCCCCCGTTCCTGCAGGGCGCGAAGAGCGCCTATCGCCGCGAGATCGTCGCGGCACACCAGGGCGTCGACGCGCAGCCCCGCGTCGAGCGCGGCACCCACTCCGGCGACCGCGCCGGCCGCCGAGATCGAGGCGGACGGGATGAGGAGCGCGGGGTCGGGGGTCATGCCCGCGGCCTCGAGCGCCTGCTGATAGCCCGCGATGCGCTGACGCGAGGTCTCGGTGAGCCCCGCGATCTCGTGCCCCACGAAGCCGATGCGACGGCGTCCCGCCGCGATGAGGCCCGCCGTGATCTGCTCCGCGGCGCCGACGTTGTCGATCATGACGCGGTCCATCGTCAGCGGGGCCGCCGTCTCGCCGAGGAGCACGAGCGGCAGGTCGGAGCGGTGCCGGGCGATCTCGGCCGAGCTCATGACGCTGGGCTGGAAGAGCATGCCGTCGACGAGTCCGGCCTCGGAACTGGCGACGAGCTCGCGCTCGCCGTCGAGCGTGGCGTCGGTCTCTTCGAGCAGCACCCGGTACCCCAGCCGTTCGGCGGAACGGGAGACGACGCGTGCGAGCTCGGCGAAGTAGGGGATGCCCACATCGGCGAACGCGAGGGCGATGAGGCCCGTCTTGCCGGTGGCCAGGCGTCGTCCCATCATGTTGGGCCTGTAGCCCAGCTCGTCGATCGCCCGCTGCACCTTCTCGCGCATCCGCGGCGAGACGTGCGGATAGTCGCGCACGACGTTGGAGACGGTCTTCATCGAGACGCCCGCGAGCTCGGCGACGTCCTGGAGTCGCACTCCGCCCATGCGACCTCCCGATGCGCTCTGCCGACGTGGCCTCGACTCTAGTACCCCGCGACGGCGCGCGGAGCGGCTTGACACCCGAATTCTAGCGCTGTAAATTCGCGAATGACGTCGGCGGTCCTGCGCCGCCGAAGCATCCGCTCAGACGTATCGGATGCCGCATCACTCAAAGGAGAGCAATCGCATGAAGAAGCCAATCGCACGCCGGGTGCTCGGCATGGGTCTGGCGGTGGCGGTAGGTCTGGCGCTGGCCGGCTGCGCCTCGTCCGGCTCGACCGGGGGTTCCGTCGAAGCCGGTGGCGAATACACCGGCCCCGACGTCGAGATCACCTTCTGGAACGGGTGGACCGGCGGTGCCGCCCCGGTCATCGTGCCCAAGCTCATCGACCAGTTCAACTCCGAGCACGACAACATCGTCGTGAAGAACGTTCCTCAGGAGTGGGCCGACATCGCCTCGAAGATGCCGCTGGCGATCAAGGCCGGCAAGGGCCCGGACGTCGCCGTCCTCCACGGCGACGACCTCGCCACGTACGCCGCCCAGAAGCTGCTGCTGGATGCGGACGGCATCGTCGAAGGTCTCGGATACACCGCCGACGACTTCCCGCAGGGCGTGTTCGACAAGGGCAACTACCAGGACGCGCAGTACGCGGTTCCGTGGAGCGTGACGCCCCTGGGACTGTTCGTCAACAAGACGGTGATGGCCGAGGGCGGCGTCACCGAGATCCCCACCGACGAGGCCTCCTACCTGGCCGCGCTCGAATCGCTCAAGGGAGCCGGAGTGGCCGGCGAGTGGGTCGACGGCTACGTCTTCACCGGCACCTTCGAATTCCAGAGCCTGCTGTGGCAGTTCGGCGGCGACCTCTACAACGAGGACGTCACCGAGGCGACGTTCAACTCGGATGCCGGCGTCCAGGCCCTGACCTGGATGAACGACCTCATCGCCGAGGGCTACAGCCCGCCGAACGTCGCGCAGGACGGCAACATCAAGGCTCTGCTCGCCGGCGAGACGGCGTTCAACTGGAACGGCGTCTGGCAGACGACGAACACGGCGTTCGACGGCCTCGACTGGGCTGCGGCGCCCGTTCCCCAGATCGGCCCCGAGAAGGCCGTCTGGTCGAGCTCGACGCACTGGGTGTTCCCGGCGAACAAGGGCCAGGACGAGAACAAGACCGCCGCGGCGGCGACGTTCGTCAAGTGGATGAACGACAACAGCGCAGGCTGGGCCGAGACGGGCGAGCTGCCCGCGGCCAACACCGTGCGGGAGGACCCGGCGCTGCTCGAGCAGTACCCGAACCTCGAGCCCTTCATGGCGCAGCTCGACTACGCCCACTACGAGACGGTCGCGCCGGGCATCAACGAGGCGAACGCGCTCATCACGACCGCGATCAACGAGGCCCTCACCGGCAAGAAGTCGCCGAAGGAGGCCCTCGACGACGCCAAGGCGAAGGCCGACCAGATCCTGGAGCAGAACCAGGCCAAGTACGGTGGCTGAGATCGCCACGACGACGGCCCTCGGCCCCCAGCGCGCGAGCGCCGGGGACCGGGGGCCCACCCGTCGCGCCCGCCCCGCCACGCGTCGCAAGACGCTGCTGGCGTACCTCTTCCTCGCCCCGTTCCTGGTGCTGTTCATCACCTTCGTCATCGTGCCCGCGGTGTTCGGCATCTGGATCAGCCTCACGGACTGGAGCCCGTTCAAGGACGTCCAGAACTTCGTGGGCTTCGAGAACTACGCGAACCTCTTCGTCCCGGGCTCCGTGACCTCGGGAGACTTCTGGCAGGCGATGGGCGCCACCGGCATCTTCGTCGCGGGGAGCGTGCCGTTCCTCATCGTCGTCCCCCTCCTGGTCGCACTGCTGCTCAACCAGCGCATCCGCGCCGCGACGGCGTTCCGCACGATCTTCTTCGCGCCCTACGTCCTGGGCGTCGCCGTGGTGGGCCTCATCTGGGGCTACATCCTCGACACCCAGTCGGGCATGCTGAACCACGTCCTGGGTCTGCTCGGACTCCCTTCCGACATCCCCTGGACGGTCAACGTGCCGTGGGTGTGGGTCACGCTCGTCGGCGTCACCGTGTGGTGGACCATGGGCCTGAACACCGTGATCTTCCTGGCGGGGCTCAAGGGCATCAACTCCGACCTCTACGAAGCGGCGTCGCTCGACGGCGCAGGCGCCTGGCGGTCGTTCCTCAACGTGACCATCCCGGGGCTGCGTCCGGTCATGCTCTTCATCACGACGACGACGGTGCTGTCGTCTGCGAACATGTTCGGCCAGTCGTTCCTGCTGACCTCGGGCGGGCCGGGCAACGCGACCCGCACGGCCATCATGTACATCGCGGACCAGGGGCTGTCGCAGAACAACATGGCTCCGGCGGCCGCGATGAGCTACATCCTCTTCGCGTTCCTCGCCGTGATCAGCGTGATCAACTTCCGCCTCCAGCGCGAGCGCACCGAGAAGGGCGTGTCATGACACCCTCCACCACGACCGCTCCGCGCCGCCTGTCGGGACGCAGGCTGACGGCCAAGGCGCTGCTCTACATCGTGCTGATCGTGCTCGCCCTGGCGATCATCCTTCCGCTGGTGTGGATGCTCCTCACGTCGTTCAAGACCGACGGCGATGCCGTCCGCAATCCGTATTCGCTGCCCGATCCGGTGTCGCTCGACGCCTACCAGACGCTCGCGAGCGGACAGCAGCCGATCCTGCTGTGGCTGTGGAACAGCTTCGCCGCCGCGACCGTCCAGACGATCCTCATCCTCGTGACCGCGTCGATGGGCGCATATGCTCTCGCCCGCATGGACTTCGTGGGCAAGAAGATCGTCTTCGGCGTCATCATCTCGACGCTGCTCGTGCCCCCGGTGGTGTTCCTCATCCCGAACTACCTCATCGTGCAGAACTTCGGCTGGCTCGACACGATCCTGGCGATCACCGTGCCCGGCGCCGCGGGCGCCTTCGGCATCTTCTTCCTGCGCCAGTTCTTCGTGGGACTCCCGATCGAGATCGAAGAGGCGGCGCGCATCGACGGTGCGGGGGAGTTCCGCATCTTCCTCCAGGTGGTCCTCCCGCTGGCGCGTCCGGCGCTGGCGACCCTCGCCGTGCTGTCGTTCCTGAACAACTGGAACGACTTCCTGTGGCCGGTGTACGTGCTCCTCTCACCCGAGAACATGACGCTCCAGCCGGGTCTGTCGATGCTGCAGGGCGCCTATCGCACGCACTTCGCCATCGTCATGGCCGGCGCGGTCGTGGCATCCGTGCCCGTTCTGATCCTGTTCGGCTTCGCCCAGCGTCAGATCGTCGACTCGGTCGCCGGCGCCGCGGTGAAGGGATGAGGACCCCGCTCGGCGCGCTGGCCGTGCTGGCCGGTGTCGTGATCCTGACGGGGTGCGCGTCGGGAGCGGGAACGACGCCGGCCGCGGTGGAAGACAGCGCGGTGGCCGCTTTCGCGATCGACGAGAACTTCGCCGACCCCGACGTCGTGGCCACGGACGACGGCTACCTCGCCTTCGCGACGAACGTGCCCGGCTTCAACGTGCTGATGGCGTCGAGCCCGGATCTGGAGACGTGGAGCGTGGTCCGGGAGGACCGGCTTCCAGAGCTCCCGGCATGGACGGCGAGCGGGAAGGTGTGGGCACCGGAGGTGTCGGCTCGGGCCGACGGCGGCTTCGTGCTCTACTTCACCTCCGAGGACACCGCATCGGGGCGTCAGTGCATCGGCGTCGCGACGAGCGGTCCCGACGCGCTGTTCACCGCGGCCTCGGACGAGCCGCTGGTGTGCCCGCTCGATGAGGGGGGTGCGATCGACGCGAGCACTTTCACGGACGACGACGGCACGCGCCACCTCGTGTGGAAGAACGACGGCAACTGCTGCGGGCTCGACACGTGGATACAGACCGCGCCGCTCGCCGACGACGGGCTTTCGCTGACCGGACCGCCCGTGAGGCTCGTGAAACAGGATCTCGTGTGGGAGGGCAGTCTGATCGAGGCGCCCGTCATCGTGAAGCATGCAGACGCGTACGTGCTGTTCTACTCGGCGAACGACTACGGCGGGGACGACTACGCGATGGGCTCGGCGACGGCGACGGCTCTCACCGGCCCGTACACCAAGTCCGACGAGCCGATCCTGTCCACCTCGTCATCCGGCGGCCGGTACCTCGGACCCGGCGGGCAGGACGTCGTCTCGACGCCCGAGGGCGATCGCATCGTGTTCCACTCGTGGGACGAGAGCTACGCGTACCGGGGGATGCATGTGGCGCCGCTCGAGTGGGACGCCGACCTGCCCCGGGTCGTGCTGCCCGACTGACGCCTTCGCACTCAGACGATGCGGCCGCCGTCGATGCGGACGACGCGATCGACGAGACCGTCCGGCACGGCGACGTGCGAGATGAGCACGACCGCCTGATCGCCGCGGATGGCGCTGAGAAGATCGACGAGCAGGGCGTCGGATGCCGCCGGGTCGACGCCCGCGGTCGGCTCATCGAGCACCAGCACGGGGAACCCCCGGAGGATCGCCCGCGCGAGCGCGATGCGCTGCGCCTGACCGCCCGATACGAGCGCGCCGCGTTCGCCCACGCGTGCCGACAGGCCGCCGCGCTCGCGCAGCCAGTCGCCGAGGCCCACGCGATCCAGCGCCGCCTCGAGGTCGGCGTCGGTCGCGTCGTCGCGCGCGAAGAGCAGATTCTGCCGGATGTCCTCGTCGAAGAGCATCGGGTTCTGCTCGCACAGACCCACCGTCAGCCGGATGTCATCGCCCGCGAGACCGTGCGCCGAGACGCCTCCGATGTCGTAGCCGCCGTCGGTCTCGAGGAATCGGACGAGCGCGTGCGCGAGCGTCGACTTGCCCGCACCGCTGGACCCGACGACGAGGACGCGCTCGCCGGCGCCGATCGTCAGATCGACGTCGCGGAGCGCAGGTTCCTCCGCGCCCGGCCAGGTCACCGAGGCGCCTTCGAGCCGGATCCCGCTGCCCAGAGCGGGAGCCGAGCCGGTCGGCGCGACGGCCTCCCGGACGAGGCCCGCGGGTACGGATGCCGGCACCGCCGCCGCGATGCGCTGCGCCGAGGCGCGCACCTGACGCCAGGAGGACGCGGCCAGCGGCACCGTGGAGAACACCTCGAACACCGCCATGGGCACGAGGACGACGACGGCGAGCCAGGGCCCCGGCAACTCGGCCGGTGCCGTGACGAGGATCGCGGCGATCGAGGCGGCGCCCGCCAGCACCGACACGATCGCCGTCGTACCCGCTTGGGCTCCCGCTCGCCGCACGACCGCTCGGCGCACGGCGGCGTCCGCCGCGGCGATGCGCTCGCGGCTCTGCCGCTCGGCTCCGTACGCCGCGAGCACATCCAGGCTCCCGAGGTGATCGAGCACGGCATCCGCGAGCCTGCCCCGCAGCGGCGCGATCGCCCGCTCCGCGCGAGCCCCCGCCGCCCATCCCCACAGCGTCGCCACCAGCGCGGCGATCGCGAGGCATGCGAGGAGCGTCAGAGCCGCCGGCCACCAGACGAAGGCCACCAGCACCACGGCGCCGAGCGCCACGAGGGCCGAAGAGACGAGCGGCTGCACGACACGCAGCGGCAGGTTCTGCAGGTCGTCGACATCGTCGACCAGCGAGCCGAGCACCGACCCGCGGCGCACGCGGGACAGCCCGTCGGGGGCGAGGGGCACGAGGCGCTTCACGAGCGAGGAGCGGGTCGTGGCGAGCTGCCGCAGGGTCGCGTCGTGGCCCGAGAGCCTCTCGAGGTAGCGGAAGACCGCGCGCGACAGGGCGAAGAAGCGCACGCCCACGACGGCGGCCGACAGGTACAGCACCGGCGGCATCTCGCTCGCCCGCACGATGAGCCAGGCGCTCGTGGCGAGCAGAGCGATCGCGGATGCTTCGGACGCGAAGCCGGCCGCGAGCGCCGGCCAGAACCGCCGAAGGGGCGGCATCGCACCGCGCAGCACATCCGCCGTCGTCGTCCCAGGTGCGACGGCCGCCGAGCCGCCTCCGGCTGCCGAGCCACCTCCGGTCGCTGAGCGTGCCGAAGCGTCGAACCCGCTCATACGCCCACCGCGCTCGGCTCGAGCCGCACGACGGCGTCGGCGATCGCCGCCGCGGATCCGCGGTGGGAGACGAGCAGCACGGCCGCGCCCTCGTCCGCGATCGCCCGGACGCCGCGCCACAGACGCGCCTCGGTCTCGGGGTCGAGGGCCGCGCTCGGTTCGTCGAGCGCGACGACCGCGGCGTGGCCCCGCAGTCGCCGGTAGAACGCCCGCGCCACGGCGACACGCTGCGCCTGACCGCCCGAGAGCCCGGCCCCTTGGACGCCGAGCTCGCGTTCGGGGGCGATCTCGTCCGCGCAGGCGAGCCGCAGCGCGCGCCGGACGAGTTCCGCGTCGGGCTCGGCGTCTCCGAGCGCGACGTTGGCCGCGACCGTGCCCGAGACGAGCCCGGGCTGCTGCCCCGCCCATGCGAGCCAGGTCGCGGGCGAGAGCGCCGACACCGCGACACCGGCGAAGGTCGCCGTTCCCTCGAACGTCGCGGCACCGCGCAGGGCGGCGAAGACGCTCGACTTGCCCGCCCCGCTCGGCCCCGCCAGCAGCGTCACCGTTCCCGCCGTCGCCGCGAACGTCACAGGCGGGAGGAGGCGCTCATCGCGACGCACCCTCAGGTCGTCGAGGACGAGGACCGACCCTTCCGCGAGCTCGGAGGCGCGCCCGCGGTCGGGAGCGTCGTGGGGTGCCGAGACCGTCGACGCGCGCGCGGCATCCAGCACCTCGAACACGTCGTCGGTCGCCGCCACTCCCTCGGACGCCGCGTGGAACTGCACGCCGACCTGACGCAGCGGCAGATAGGCCTCGGGAGCGAGGAGCAGCACGAAGAGCCCCACAGCGAGGGCGAGAGAACCGTCGATGAGGCGGAACCCGATCGAGACGGCGATGATCGCGACCGAGATGCTCGCCAGGAACTCGAGCGCGAAGCCCGACAGGAACGACACGCGCAGGACCCGCATCGTCTCGCGGCGGTAGTCGTCGGTGACCTTCTCGATGGATGCCGCGGCGCGATGCTGCCGGCCGAACACCTTCAGCGTCGACAGGCCCTGCACGGTGTCGGCGAAGCGGGCGGCGAGGCGCCGGAGGGTCTTCCACTGCCGCTCCTGCACGGCGCGCGTCGCGAGGCCGATGAGCACCATGAAGACGGGGATGAGGGGGATCGTGAGGACGACGGTGAGGCCCGAGATCCAGTCCTCCCACCACATCACGGCGATGATCAGCGGCGTCGCGACGACCGTCTGCACGAGCTGAGGCAGGTAGCGCCCGAAGTACGCCTCGAGAGCGTCGAGACCGCGGCCCGCGGTGAGGGCGAGGTGTGCCGAGTTGCGCCTCGCCAGCCACTCCGGCCCGAGGACGTCGACGGCCTCGATGAGGCCGGATCGCAGCTGGGTCTGCACCCGGGCCGCGGCGCGCGAGGCGACGGACTCGCGCGCCCACAGCAGCACGGCGCGCACCGCGGCGACGATCGCGAGCGCGCCGAGTGTGGGCGCGAGCTCGGCCCACGGCATCCCGTCGATCGCGCCGACGATCGCCCGGGTGAGCAGCCACGCGAACACGACGATGACCGCGGTCTGAGCGAGGGCGATCGCGCCGATCGCGACGAAGAAGCCACGGGATGCCGCAGCGTAGCGCAGCAGCCGCGGATCGACCGGCTTCCCCCGCACCCGCGGAGGAGCCTCGTCGGTGTCAGTCATGGCTCTTCGACCCTATCGGCGCGTGTTCGTGCGGTGCTTCGTGGAGTTCGTGCGGACTCGTCGAGCCCGTACGGCGATCGCGTGCGAGACATGCCCGTTCGGCGAGATCGCATGCTGTCGACGAGCGGGAGGCGCGCGTCAGTGCGCCGAGACGGCGGCGGCCTTCTCGATCTTCGACCGGGTGACGCGCTTGCGGAAGATCCAGTACGTCCATCCCTGGTACGCCAGGACGAGCGGGAGGAATACGAGGGCGGCCCACGACATGATCGTCAGCGTGTAGTCCGTGCTCGACGCGTTCTCGATCGTCAGGCTGTTCGTGGCCATGTCGACCGTCGAGGGCATGACGTAGGGGAACAGCGCGAACCACACGGCCACCACCGCCGTGACGATCGTGAACGCGCCGAAGCCGAACGCCCATCCCTCGCGTCCGCGGGAGTTCGCGAGCCACGATCCGATGAGGAGCACCGCGGCGATCGCGGCGAAGATCACCGTGACCCCCGCGAGGGGGCGATCCTGGCCGAACGACATCAGCACCGTCCAGATGAGGAACGCCGCCGCGACGACGATCGTCAGCAGGCCCGCGCGTCCGGCGAGCTTGCGGGCATCGGCGGCGACCTGGCCGTCGGTCTTCAGCGCGACGAAGTACACACCGTGCGTGAAGAACAGCAGCAGCGTCGTGAGCCCGCCCAGCAGCCCGTACGGGTTGAGGAGAGTGAGCAGCGACCCCATGAACTCGTGGTCGGCGTCCAGCGGCACGCCCTGCACGATGTTGGCGACCGCGACACCCCACAGGAACGCCGGCACGGCCGAGCCGATCACGATCATCCGGTCGAAGTTGCGGCGCCAGCGCACGCTCTCGCGCTGGTGGCGGTACTCGAATGAGACGCCGCGCAGGATCAGGGCGAGCAGGATCAGCAGCAGCGCGAGGTAGAAGCCGCTGAACAGGGTCGCGTACCACTCGGGGAACGCGGCGAACAGGCACGCCCCGGCGACGATGACCCACGTCTCGTTGAGGTCCCAGACCGGACCGATCGTGTTGATGATCTGTCGGCGCGAGATGTCGTTCCTGCCGAGGAACGGCAGCGACATCCCGACGCCGAAGTCGAACCCGTCCAGGACGAAGTAGCCGACGAAGAGGAAGCCGACGATGAAGAACCAGAGGTATGCGAGATCCATGTCGGCTCCTAATACACCGTCGTGGGCGTGTCTTCGACGGACGTGGGGCTGTCCGCCTCCGAGCCCGGCTCGGGGAGGGGCTCGGGCCCCTTCTGGGACGTCTTGATGATGAGCCCGATCTCGACGATCGCGAGCGCGGCGTAGATGAGCGTGAACGCCGTGAGCGATATCAGCACCGTCCATCCGGGCACGCTCGGCGAGACGCCGTCCTCGGTGAGCATGAGCCCGAACACGATCCAGGGCTGGCGGCCCATCTCGGTGAACACCCAGCCGACCAGGATCGCGAACAGGGATGCCGGCCACGCCCAGATGGCGAGCTTCCACGCCCAGTTCGGAACCTCTCGCTTCGCCTTCTTGCGCGTGAGCCAGAGGCCGACGACGGCGGTCAGCGCGGCGATGCCGCCGAGGCCGATCATCCACCGGAACGACCAGTAGGTCACCCACAGGATCGGGGCGAAGTTGCCGTCGACCTGATCGGCGAACTGCGGGAAGAGCTCGGTGGTGTACTGCATGTTGAGGTCGTTGATGCCCTCGACGCAGCCGTCCAGCGTGTGCGTGGACAGGAACGCGAGCAGGTACGGGACGCGGATCGAGAACAGCTCGCTCGTGCCGTCCGGAGTGCCGAGCGTGAAGATCGAGAACGAGGCGTCGGCGCCGCACGCGCTGTCGAAGAGCGCTTCGGCGGCGGCCATCTTCATGGGCTGCGTCTCGACCATCACGAGGCCCAGCTGGTCGCCCGAGAGGGCGACGCCCGCGAAGGCGATGATCATGCCCCACAGTCCGTACTTCAGCGA
>JBEVLS010000333.1:0-4878 GCA_040509015.1 Microbacterium sp. | reverse complement strand
GCGAGGGCGCGGGTCTTCTCGTCGTCCGACAGCGCGTGGGCGTAGACGGTCACGATGCCGTCCGGGCCGATCCGGTAGTACTGCGTGCCGCAGGTCGGCAGGAGGTGGAAGCTGTCGGTGACGGCGGCGGCGGCATCCGGCAGTCTGTCGATGACCTGACTCGTGAACTGGGCCAGCTGACCGCCCGAGATGATGGCGACCTCGACGCGTTCGGCGAGAGCGACGAGCAGGTCTCCGATGCGCGGGTCGATCGCGCTCTTGGACGGGGCGAGGGTGTCGTCGAGATCGAACGCGACGAGGCGGGGGTTCGACAAAGGAGACTCCTCAGAATCACATGGTCGGGGTGACAGGATTTGAACCTGCGGCCTCGTCGTCCCGAACGACGCGCGCTACCAAGCTGCGCCACACCCCGTCGCCGCTCTCGCGGCAACCCCCCGAGTCTACCCGATCGAGCCGGGTGGTCCGAACCGGCGTCAGTCCCGTGCCCGCAGCGTGATGAGCGACGCCTCGGGGCGGCACGCGAACCGCACGGGGGCGTAGATCGAGTGCCCGAGGCCCGCACTCACGTTGAGGGGCACCGTGCGACCGTCGTGCGTCCAGGTCGAGAGCCCGCGCGCCTGATCGAGCGGAATGTCGCAGTTCGCGACGAGCGCGCCGTACCCGGGGAGCCTGACCTGCCCGCCGTGCGTGTGGCCGCCGAAGAGGACCTGCGCCCCGAGGTCGGTGAAGGCGTCGAGGACGCGCCGGTAGGGCGCGTGCGTGACGCCGATCGTCAGGTCGGCGGATCCGGTCTCGCGGAGCGCGGCGAGGGGTCCGGGGAGCTCCTCCGGATGGTCCCAGCCCCGATGGGCGTCGCTGACGCCGAAGGCGTCCACGCGGCGGCCGCCGACCCGCAGCGAGCCCACGGCGTTGTTGAGGTCGATCCAGCCGAGACCCTGCAGATAGTCGTCGAGTGCGGGTGTGTCCAGCGGCTCGTTCTTGTGCTTGACCTTCGACGGCCCTTGGAAGTACTTCAGCGGATTGCGCGGCGACGGCGCTGCGAGATCGTTCGAGCCGTGGACGAACGCACCGGGGATGCCGCGCAGCGGCTCGAATGCGCGGCGCAGGCCCGCGAGCCCGTCGAGGTGGCCCATGTTGTCGCCGGTGTTCACCACGAGGTCGGGCTCGAGATCGGCCAGAGCGGCGATCCAGTCCTGCTTGCGGTGCTGCCACGGCGCCATGTGGGCGTCCGACAGGTGCAGCACCTTCAGCGGCTCCGAGCCCGGCGCGAGCACCCGCAGCTCGTGCGTGCGCAGCGTGAAGAGGTATCGCTCGATGCCGAAGCCCCAGACCGCCGCTCCAGCGCCGACCGCCCCCACCACTCCGAGGAGGGTGAGGGCGGTGGATCGGCCGGACGTCATCCGCAGTCGCGGGCGGAGTAGTTGACCGTCAGCGCCGCATTGCGGTTCACGACGGTGCCCGCGGCCGGGTAGACGCTGGTCGCGCGCTGCTCGTTCGGATTGAGGCTTCCGTCCTCCGAGCACGTGCCGTCCTTGACGTCGCCGAAGCCGGCCGAGCGCAGCTGGCCCTTCGCGTCGCCCAGGCTGCCGCTGATCGAGGGGATCGTGATGCCCTCGCCGTTGCTCGGGAAGATCGTGATCATCGAGCCGCTGCCGACCTTTCCGGCGGCGGGGTCCTGTGCGGCGACGATGCCCGCGGCCTCGGGCGAATCGATCGGGGCGCCCACCGTGACCTCGAATCCGGCATCCGTCAGCGTCTTCGTGGCCGCCTCGACGCTCTGGCCCACCACGCTCGGCAGGTCCGCGAGGACGACCTTGGTGAGGTTGGGATCGGGCTTGGCGAACGCGGTGCCGCCGTAGAAGGCGTTCGCGATGCTCTGCACGCCGCGCGCGATCGTGTAGCGCTTGTTCTGGAGCCCCTGGCGGAAGACGTTCGCCTCGCCGATCGACTGGCCGACCCACACGGCGGTGGCGACGCGCGTGCTCGACTCGACCAGCCACGTCTGCAGCTGCTCGTGGGTTCCGGTCTTGCCCAGCACGGGCACGTTGTCGCGCGGCTTGCCGCCGGCGCCCGTTCCGCCGTTCATGACGCCTTCGAGGGCATAGGCCGCGGTGGCGGCGACGGTCGGGTCGAGCACCTGGGTGCAGGTGCGGGCGGGCTTGGCGATCTCATTGCCGTCCGAGTCCTCGACCTTGGCGATCGGGGTCGGCTGGCAGTACACGCCGTTGTTCGCCACGGTGCCGTACGCCGACGCCATCGCGAGGGGCGACACGGCGTCCGAGCCGATCACCTCGTTGGCGTTGGCCATCGGGATGTCCTGGCCGTTGCCGAGCGTGACACCCATCTTCTTGGTGATCTTCGCGATGTCGCACAGGTCGAGCTGCGCCGCCATGGCGACGAACCCGGAGTTCAGCGACTCCCGTGTGAAGCGCATGGGGGTGCCGACGTAGCCGTTGCCCTGGCCGAAGTTGTTCGGCTTCCAGTTGGCG
Organism: Microbacterium sp.; assembly: GCA_040509015.1. Classification (GTDB taxonomy): domain Bacteria; phylum Actinomycetota; class Actinomycetes; order Actinomycetales; family Microbacteriaceae; genus Microbacterium. The sequence goes on along the minus strand of JBEVLS010000333.1, from coordinate 2,389 downwards.
GTGTTGACCCAGTCGCCGAGGCAGCTGTTGGTCATGCGCTTCGGGGGACGCACGGTGCCGTTGATCGTCTCGTTCACCGAGTGGCCCGCTTCGAGCCAGCCGATGAGCGTGAACAGCTTGAACGTCGATCCGACCGAGAAGCCCTGCGAGCCGCCGAACTTCGAGTCTCCGGCGTACACGATCGACGAGTAGTTCGGATCGCCGCCGTTGTCTCCGTCGCGGAAGTAGGTGTTCTGCGTGATCTGCAGGATGTGGCCGTTGGTGTTGTCGACGCTGACGGTCGCCGAGCCGAAGCTCATGTTCGCGATCGACGACGGGGCGTTGGCGGCGAGGGTGTCGCGGGCCGCGTTCTGCAGGTTCCAGTCGAGCGTCGTGTAGACCTTGAGGCCGCCGCGACGGAGGTTCTGCGTGCGCTCTTCGGGGGTTTCGCCGAAGGCGGGGTCGTTCTCGATCACGTTGCGCACGTACTGGCAGAAGTACTCCGCGCCGACCGCCGCCGCGCAGCCGGTCTTGGGCTGGGTGATGTTCGGCGTGATGGGCTCGATGACCGCCGCGGTGTACTGCTCCTGGGTGATCTTCCCGTCGCCGAGCAGGCGGCTGAGCACGTAGAGCTGGCGTCCCTTGGCGGCACTGTAGCCGTCGGCGGCCGCCACGAACTGCTCCTGGGTGATCGTCCCGTCGTTGACGAGCGCCTGCAGCGGGCCGAACATCGCCGTGTTGATGTCGTCGACGAGACCGTCGGGCGCCTTGTTGAATCCGACGCCCTCGGCGTTGACGATCGAGCCGCCCGGCTTGTCGATGCGGTAGGTGTTGGGGTTCTGCACCATGCCGGCGAGCGTGGCCGACTGCGAGACGCTCAGCTCAGCGGCGGAGACGCCGAAGTAGTAGCGTGCCGCGGCGTCGATGCCGTACGTCGTGCCGCCGAAGTTCGCGATGTTGAGGTAGCCGAGCAGGATGTCGTTCTTGGAGTACTTCTGCTCGAGCGAGATGGCGTAGCGCATCTCTTGAAGCTTGCGCTGGATGCCGTCGGCGCCGGAGGCCGTGGTGGCGTCGTTCCAGCAGTTCGCCAGGACCTGGTCGCGTGTCAGCTCGGCTGTCGCGACGGCCGCGGCCTCGCACTGCTGGACGAGCACGTTCTTGACGTACTGCTGGCTGATCGACGAACCGCCCTGCGTCTCGCCGCCGCCGCGCAGGTTCGACAGCAGTGCGCGGGTCGTGCCGATGAGGTCGACTCCGCCGTGCTGGTAATAACGGGGATCCTCCGACGACAGGATCGCGTCGTAGAGCGCAGGCGCGACCTCGTCGAATTCGACGGGGGAGCGGTTCTGGTCGAAGAACTGGGTCCACTCCTCGTACTCGCCCGTGGACGGGTTCATCGTGTACAGGGTGGTCGGAAGCATGAGCTTCTCGATGTCGAGGACGCTCGGGAGGTTGTCGAACATCTCGATCGCACTCGACGCCGCGGCGCCGGACACGGCGATGGCCGGAGTGACGGTCGCGGTGACGAGAACACCGGCTACTGCGCTGAGGCCGACGAGGCCGGCGAGGCCGCCGAGCACACCGCTGGCCGTGCGTTTGGTATCAGGCATAGGCTTGATCGTAAGGGAGATACCTGAGCGAATCCCCCGACCACGCCCTGCCCACCGCCCTTCGAGGAGCCCGAATGACGACGTGGGAATATCTCACCACGCCCCTGCTGATCCACAACACCGCTGCGATCCTCAACAACTGGGGCAAGCAGGGGTGGGAGCTCGTCCAGGTGGTCCCCGGTCCCGAGGGCGGTCTCGTCGCCTACTTCAAGCGGCCGTCGGGCGGCGGCACGGCCAATGCCGGACTCAACGCCGCGGCGACCGCCGCGAAGCAGTTCGAGGAGGCGTGACCATGACCGTCAGCGCCCGTCTGGCCGAGCTCGGCGTCGATCTGCCCGCGGTCGTCCCGCCCGTCGCGGCCTATGTGCCCGCCAAGACGCACGGCGACCTCGTCTACACCGCGGGCCAGCTGCCGTTCGTCGCGGGTGCTCTTCCGGCTACCGGCAAGGTGGGCGACGGCCACGGACTCGTGCCGGCATCCGATGCGCAGTCCTTCGCCCGCCAGTGCGCGCTCAACGCCATCGCGGCGGCGGCCGCCGCGGTCGGCGGGGTCGACCGGCTCACCGGAGTGCTCAAGCTCACGGGCTTCGTCGCGTCGGTACCCGAATTCACCGGTCAGCCGGGAGTCATCAACGGCGCGAGCGAGTTCCTGGGCGAGGTCTTCGGCGACGCCGGCAAGCACGCCCGCTCCGCGGTCGGCGTGCCCGTGCTGCCGCTCGACTCGCCCGTCGAGGTCGAGGTCGTCTTCACGTTCGCGTGATCCGTCCGATCGTGCGCTGAGCGACGAAGAGCGGATGCCG
>JBEVLS010000332.1:0-3599 GCA_040509015.1 Microbacterium sp. | reverse complement strand
AAAGCGTGGGCGCCGATCTTCGGCGCCGTCGTGCTGGGGCTCGTCGCGGCAGGATCGGTCGCGCTCCTCGGCGTGATCCTCAAGGACTATCGGCGCGGAGAGGCGACCACATGACCCTTCGACAGGCTCAGGGACCGGCAGTGGAGGCGCGCGGCGTCTCGAAGACGTTCGCGACCAGGACCGGAGAGGTGAGGGCGCTCGACGACGTCGATCTGACCGTCGCCGAAGGCGAGTTCGTGTCGCTGATCGGTCCGTCCGGATGCGGCAAGTCGACGCTGATGCGCCTGGTCGCCGACCTGGACACCCCGAGCGACGGGACGATCGAGGTCTTCGGCAAGCCCGCCGCCCGTGCGCGCAAGGACCAGGACTACGGCATCGCCTTCCAGCAGGCGGGCCTGCTCCCCTGGCGCACCGTCGCGGGCAACATCGCGCTGCCTCTCGAGCTGCACGGCGTCGGCAAGGCCGAGCGCACCGCGCGCGTCGCCCAGCTCGCCGAGATGGTCGGTCTCACGGACTTCGCCGATCGGCATCCGGACCAGCTGTCCGGCGGGATGCAGCAGCGCGTCGCGATCGCGCGGTCGCTGGCGGAGAGCCCCCGCCTGCTGCTCATGGACGAGCCCTTCGGCGCCCTCGACGAGATGACGCGCGAGCGCATGCAGACCGAGCTGTCGCGGATCGCCGGCGAGACCGGCGCCGCCGTCGTGTTCGTCACCCACTCGATCCCCGAGGCGGTGTTCCTCTCGGATCGCGTGGTCGTCATGTCGCCGCGACCGGGGCGCATCACCCACGTGATCGAGACGGGCTTCGGCGCCGACGTCGCCCGCGACGAGGCGCTGCGAGAGGCTCCCGCGTTCTTCGAGCGCGTGACGGCCGTCCGCGAAGCCCTGCACGGGGCGCCCGTCGCGCACGGCGGTCGGGAGTCGCGGTGACGACCCTCCGGCAGGCGCAGCGACAGGGCTCCAGGGGGTGGACGCCCGCGACCGAGAGACGTCTGCGCATCATCGCGCCGATCGTCGTCGGCGTCGTGGGCCTGGGCACGTGGCAGCTGCTCGTGACGGTCGGCGGCGTCTCGGACTACCTGCTGCCGAGCCCCGCGGCGATCGCGACGGAGTTCGGCGAGTTCTCGCAGGCGATCCTCGCGGCATCCCTCGTCACCGGACTCAACGCCCTCATCGGGCTCGTCGTCGGCACCCTCGGTGCGCTGCTGCTGGCAGCCCTCGCCGCGCGGTGGAAAGCCGTGGACGGCATGTCGGCTCCGCTCGTCGCGGCGATCGCGGTGGTGCCGATCGTCGCCCTCGCGCCGGTCCTGAACTCGATGTTCGGCGCCGACAGCCAGTTCGGGCGTCAGGCGATCGCCGCGCTCGCGGCGTTCGTGCCCGTCTTCGTCAACACCCTGCGCGGCCTTCGACAGACCAAGGCCGTCCACCGCGACCTCATGAAGTCCTACGCGGCGTCCGGCGGCCAGATCTTCCGCACCGTGACGATGCCGACTGCGGCGCCCTACCTGCTCACCGGCATCCGGATCGCCTCGTCGCTCGCCGTGATCTCCGCGCTCGTCGCGGAGTACTTCGGCGGACCGCGCGGCGGGCTCGGGAGCTTCATCTCGACCTCGGCGGCCACCAGCGCCTACGCGCTCGCCTGGGCCTACGTCGCCGCGGCGATCGTCCTCGGCCTGGTGTTCTACGTCGCGACCGCTCTTCTGGAGTGGCTGGTCACCCGCATCGTCCCCAGCGGAGGCGCACGATGACGCCCGCCCCGCCCATCGCGTCCTCGCCCGGCGAGGCCGACACGCACCACTCGCACGGCAACCCGAAAGGAACTCTCATGAGACACAGCACACGTCGCGGTCTCGCCACCGGCGCGCTCGCACTGACGGCGGCGCTCGCGCTGACCGCCTGCTCCGGTGGCGGAGGCACGCCGGACGACAGCGGAGACGGAGCAGCCGACGGCGAGCTCACGCCCGTCAAGCTCCAGCTCCAGTGGCTTCCGCAGGCGCAGTTCGCCGGCTACTTCGCCGCGATCGACCAGGGCTTCTTCGAAGAAGAGGGCCTCGAAGTGGAGATCATCCCCTCCGGCGGCGACATCGTGCCGCAGGACGCCCTCGCCAACGGCGACGTCGACTTCGCGATCGCCTGGGTGCCGAAGGTGCTCGGATCGATCGAGGCGGGCGCCGAGCTCACCGACATCGCGCAGATCTTCCAGCGCTCCGGCACGCTCCAGGTGTCGTGGGCCGACTCGGGCATCGAGTCGGTCGCCGACTTCGAGGGCAAGAAGATCGGCTCGTGGGGCTTCGGCAACGAGTGGGAGATCTTCGCCGCGATGGCGGCGGAGGGGCTCGACGCCTCGACCGTGCAGATCATCACGCAGGACTTCAACATGAACGCCTTCCTGCAGGGCGACATCGATGCGGCGCAGGCGATGACCTACAACGAGTACGCCCAGCTGCTCGAGACGACGAATCCCGACACGGGCGAGCTCTACCAGCCCGACGACTTCAACGTCATCAGCTACGAAGAGACCGTCGGCGGCATGCTGCAGGACGCGATCTGGGCCGACACCGAGCGCCTCGAGACGGATGAGGCGTACGCCGAGACCGCCGTGTCGTTCCTCAAGGCGATCATCAAGGGCTGGGTGTTCGCACGCGACAACCCCGAGGACGCCGCCGAGATCACGCTGGCGAACGGCTCCGGCTGGGGTCCGAGCCACGAGCTGTGGATGATGAACGAGATCAACAAGCTCATCTGGCCCGCCGACGCCGGCATCGGCATCATCGACGAGGCCGCGTGGCAGCAGACCGTCGAGGGCGCACTCGCCGCCGTCAACGAGACCGGCGCGCACCTCATCACCGCCGAGCCGCCGGCGACGGCGTACTCGAACGAGTACATCCAGCAGGCGCTGGACGAGCTCGAGTCCGAGGGGATCGACCTGACGGGCGAGGGCTTCACGCCCATCGAGGTCGAGCTCGTGGAAGGCGGCAACTAGCACGACACGGCCCGGTCGTCGGGCGAGCGCGGGCTCGGACGTTTCGTCTCGCTCCGCCCGCTCGACGACCGGGTCCGTCATGTGCGGGCGCGGGCGGCGGGTCCGGACGATCCGTCTCGCCCGGATCGGTCAACGACCGCGTCTGTCGGTTGACCAGGCGGCCCGAAGCGACGAACGTAGCCAGAGACGTACGAGAGGACCCACATGCCCACCGACGACCTCGACGCGCTCGCCACGCAGCTCGACCGCGACCACGTGTTCCACTCGTGGCTGGCACAGGCGAACCTCGACCTGCCCGTGATCGCCGGCGGGCTGGGCTCGGTCGTGTGGGACCACGCGGGCAACCGGCTGCTCGACTTCTCGAGTCAGCTCGTCAACGTCAACATCGGCCACCAGCATCCGGCCGTCGTCAAGGGCATCCAGGACCAGGCGGCTCTCCTCGCGACGATCGGCCCCGCGACGGCCAATCTCGTCCGGGGGCAGGCTGCCGAGCGGATCCTCTCGAAGGCGCCCGCCGGGTTCGCGAAGGTCTTCTTCACCAACGGCGGCGCCGACGCGAACGAGAACGCGATCCGCATGGCGCGCCTGCACACGGGTCGCGACACCGTGCTGTCGAC
>JBEVLS010000331.1:0-3678 GCA_040509015.1 Microbacterium sp. | reverse complement strand
CCGCGGTAGACGGTCCAGCGGACTTCTCCGGGAAGCTCCCGCCCGACGTACGGCGAGTTCGTGCTGCGACCGCGCAGGTCGTCGAGCGAGAACTCCCGAACGGGAGAGGGGTCGTAAAGGCTGAACGAGGCCGGCTCGCCCACCGCCAGCGGCGTGCCGTGGCCGGCCAGACGACCGATGCGCGCCGGCGCGTGCGCCATGACCCGTGCGACGTCGTCCCAGTCCAGCAGGCCCGTGCGGACCATCGTCTGGTGGACGACGCGCAGGGCGCTCTCGAGCCCGACCATGCCGTTGGCCGCCGCCTGCCACTCGCACGCCTTCGCCTCGGCGGGATGCGGCGCGTGGTCGGTCGCGACGATGTCGATCGTGCCGTCGGCGAGACCCTCGCGCACGGCCAGCACGTCCTCCTCGCGGCGGAGCGGCGGGTTGACCTTGAAGCGGGCGTCGTAGCCGCGGACGAGTTCGTCCGTCAGCAGCAGGTGGTGGGGGGTCACCTCGGCGGTGACGTTCACGCCGCGCTTCTTGGCCCAGCGGATGATGTCGACCGATCCCGCCGTCGAGAGATGGCAGACGTGCAGGCGCGAGCCGACGTGCTCGGCCAGCAGCACGTCGCGGGCGATGATCGACTCCTCGGCGACGGCCGGCCAGCCGGCGAGACCGAGGTCGGCGGACACCGACCCCTCGTTCATCTGCGCGCCCTCGGTGAGGCGCGGGTCCTGGGCGTGCTGGGCGATGACGCCGTCGAACGCCTTCACGTACTCGAGCGCACGGCGCATGATGAGCGGATCCCACACGCAGAAGCCGTCGTCGCTGAAGACGCGCACGCGGGCACGGGAGTCCGCCATGGCGCCGAGCTCGGCGAGCCGCTCGCCCTTCTGGCCGACCGTGACCGCGCCGATGGGCTGCACCGTGACGAAGCCGGCGGCCTCGCCGAGGGCGAGCTCCTGCTCGACCACCCCGGCCGTGTCGGCGACGGGTGAGGTGTTGGGCATCGCGAACACCGCGGTGAAGCCGCCGGCGGCGGCCGCACGGGAACCGGAGAGGATCGTCTCGGACGCCTCGTAGCCGGGCTCCCGCAGATGCGTGTGCAGGTCGACCAGACCGCGGAGGGCGATGAGTCCCTCGGCGTCGACCTCGGTCGCTCCGGCCCGCGAGAGGCCGGTGCCGATCTCGGCGACCACGCCGTCCTCGACGAGGATGTCGGCGGCCGCGCCGCCTTCGACGGCCGCGCCCCGGAAGAGGTAGGCGGTCTCTGCGCTCTGTCGAAGGGTCATGGTGCGTCCTCGCCTTCCGCGCGCTCGCGCTGCTCTCGTTCGGGTCGCTCCCCCGCCAGCAGCAGGTAGAGCACGGCCATCCGCACCGAGACGCCGTTCGCGACCTGCTCGAGCACCGTCGAGCGAGGCGAATCGGCGGCTTCGGCGGAGATCTCCAGACCACGGTTCATGGGTCCGGGATGCATGACAATGCTACCCGGCGCCAGCATCGCCAACCGCCCGGCATCCAGCCCCCATCGACGCGAATACTCCCGTTCAGTGGGGAAATACGCGGCGTTCATGCGCTCCAGCTGGATTCTCAGCATCATCAGCGCGTCCGGCTCGGCGGCGATCGCCTCGTCGAGGTCGTACACGATCCGGGCGGGCCAGCCCGAGACGTCCTGCGGGACGAGCGTGGGGGGCGCCACGAGCGTGACGTCGGCGCCGAGCGTCGTCAGCAGCCACACGTTGGAGCGCGCGACACGCGAGTGCAGGACGTCGCCGACGATCGCGACCTTCACACCGCTCAGGTCGCGACCGCGGCTGTCGGCGCCGTAGCGGCGCTTGCGGATCGTGAACGCGTCCAGCAGCGCCTGGGTCGGGTGCTCGTGCGTGCCGTCGCCGGCGTTGACGACGCCCGCGGTGATCCAGCCGCTCGTGGCGAGGGTGCGCGGGGCGCCGGACGCGCCGTGGCGGATGACGACGGCATCCGCCCCCATCGCCTGCAGCGTCTGGGCGGTGTCCTGCAGGGACTCCCCCTTCGAGACGCTGGATCCCTTCGCGGAGAAGTTGATGACGTCGGCCGAGAGGCGCTTCGCGGCGGCCTCGAATGAGATGCGGGTGCGGGTGGAGTCCTCGAAGAAGAGGTTGACGATGGTCTTGCCGCGCAGCGTCGGCAGCTTCTTGACCTCGCGCTGCTGCGTGTCGGCCATGTCCTCGGCGACGTCGAGGACGCGCAGCGCGTCGTCGCGCGAGAGGGTGCGGGTGTCGAGCAGGTGCCTCATGACTCGATCGTCACCTCTTCGATGCCGTCGACCTCGGCCAGTCGAACGTTGACCCGCTCCTCCCGGGCGCTCGGCAGGTTCTTGCCGACGAAGTCCGGCCGGATCGGCAGCTCGCGGTGACCGCGGTCGATCAGCGTCGCGAGCCGGACCGTCGTCGGGCGCCCGATGTCCTGCAGCGCGTCCAGAGCCGCTCGGATGCTGCGCCCCGAGAACAGCACGTCGTCCACGAGCACGACCACGCGGCCGTCGATCCCGCCGTCGGGGATGGCCGTGGGGTGCGGCGCGCGAGTCGGATTGCGGTGCAGGTCGTCGCGGTACATCGTGACGTCGAGTGCTCCGACCGGCACCGGCGCTCCGCCGAAGTCGGTGAGGAGCCCCGCGATGCGGTTCGCGAGCGTGACACCGCGGGTCGGGATGCCGAGGAGGACGAGGCCTTCGGGGCCCTTGTTGGACTCGAGGATCTCGTGCGAGATCCGAGTCAGGGCACGGGCGATGTCGGCCGTCTGAAGCACGGTGCGCGTGCTCATCCGCCGCTCCCTTCTCCGCCTCACAGGACGGTGTTAAAGGTTGCTGATCTCCTCCACCCTATCGCGGCATCCGCCCGCTCGCGCGAGACAGGGGATGCCGCCGAGACGTGTGGGCGTGACGCCCCGTCTCGACGGAATCCCCTGGTTCGCGCGTCAGCGAGCGACCCGGCCCTTCAGGACGCGCGATGCCACGACGAGCGCCGCAGCGATGAGCACGGCGTTCTTGAAGATGTACTGCCCGGTCAGGGTCGGCCCCGTCGGGCCGAACACCTCGGCCGGCAGCAGGACGATCGGCGACAGGATGCCGACGAACGCCAGCGCCAAGACGACCAGGCCCGCACGGGCGAACGCGCCGCCCGCGATGAGGAGCGCGCCGGCGAGGATCTCCAGCACGGCGGTGGCGATCATCGCCGTCTGACCGGCGACGAGACCGAACGAGAGCTTCTCCCACGTCGACTGCACGAGGGCTTCGACGGGGCTCGCGCCGGGGATCGCCTTGAGTGCGCCGAAGACGACGAACACCGCGCCGAGTGCGACGCGGAGGACGGGGATGCTCCAGCGCTCGAGCAGGGCCTTCAGGCCCGCCTCGGCGCGGGCCTCGAACGCGAGCACGCGGCGCAGCGGCGATGTGATCGAGGGGCGGGCGACGCCGATGGCGCCGCGGTCGAACGGAACGGTGGTCATGGGGGGACTCCTCCATCGGGTGACGCCCGAGCTGACGGGCACGAAGGAGAGGAGGAGGCCTGACGCCCCGTGATACCGGGAGGATCAGGCGGCGGGCGTCGTCGCCTCACGGTAGAGGTCGTCCTCGATCCTGCTCGCCCGGATCGGGTGCCCGTAGGTCGTGAGGCACTTGCCGCTCGCGAGGTCCCATTTCCAGTCGTGCAGCGAGCA
>JBEVLS010000330.1:0-4924 GCA_040509015.1 Microbacterium sp. | reverse complement strand
CGGCATCCGGTTCTTCGTCGACGTCGGGACCGAACGACGAGCGTCTGCGGCTCGACGTCCCGCCGCACTACTAGCTCGGGCGGGGACCCTCGCCGGCGGCCGGCGTGGTCGAGACCGAGACGCCGGTCTGCTTCTCGAGCAGGTCGCGGATCTGGACGAGCAGCTCGGTCTCGGTGGGGCCGGTCACTTCCTCTTCGACGCCCGCCTTGGCGGCCTGGAGCTCTTTCCACTTGTTCATCGGGAAGACGAACACGAAGTACACGACGATCGCGACGGCGATGAAGCTGATCACCGCATTGATGAGGTCGCCGACGGGGAAGATGACCTCGCCGCCGTAGATGTCGGGGATCGGGAATCCGACGGATCCGTCGGGTGCCGGCTTCCAGAAGATCGAGATGAGCGGTGTGATGATGCTGGCGACGATCGAATTGACGACCGCGGTGAACGCGGCGCCGATGACGACGGCGACGGCAAGGTCGATGACGTTGCCGCGCATGATGAAGTCTTTGAAGCCCTTGATCATGAGCTGTCCCCCCTCAGGGTCTCCGGCTTCCGCCGGTCATGAACCCGACGATGCGGGCGAAGCCTTCGCTTCCGATTTCGATGATGTCGAAGATGAGCCCGAGTCGCCACCCGAAGAGGAGCCCGAGGACGAGCTCGATGCGGGGTCGGACGAGCTCTTGCCCGCGCCCGCCCGCGAGTCGGTGCGGTAGAAGCCCGAGCCGTTGAACGTGACGCCGATCGAGCCGTACTCCTTGCGCAGCGGACCGCCGCACTCGGGGCACTCGGTGAGGGTCGGGTCGGCGAACGACTGGACGGCGTCGAAGCGGTGGCCGCACTGCTTGCAGGCGTAGGCGTACGTAGGCATGGAGGACTCTCGCGTGTCGGGTCAGTGCCGCGAGTGCGGCAGGGTCAGCGTGCGGGTGGGAGTGACGACGCCCGTGACGGGCTGGTCGAGCTCGTCGAAGGGCACCTCGTCGAGAAGCTCGGAATCGAACACCACGGCGTAGACGGGCGGGCAGCGCTCCATCGATCCGATCGTCTTGTCGAAGTAGCCCCGGCCCCATCCCAGGCGCATGCCGTCTTCCGAGACGGCGGCGGCGGGGATCACGAGCAGATCGACGTCGTTCACGGCGATGGGCCCGAGCACCTCGCCGACCGGCTCGGGGACGCCGAAGAGGCCTTCGGTGATGTCGGCGTCGGGGGTCGCGACCGCCCAGTCGAGCAGTCCGTCCGCGCGGGTGATCGGAAGGAGGACCCGGATGCCGCGCGCGACCGCCGCGTCGACGAACTCGCGGGTGCCGGGCTCGGTCGTCGTCGAGAGGAAGCACGACATCGACCGCACGCCCAGCCGGTCGACGAGGTCGTCGAGCTGGGCGGTGATGCCCGCCGCCGCCGTCTCGCGCGCACCGTCGGAGAGGATCTGCCGTCGCTCGCGCAGCTCGGCGCGCAGGGCGCGCTTGGCTGCGGCGACGGCATGGGGCATGCGTCGATTGTAGGCGCGCGTACACCAGCGAGTCGTCCCGGTGCAACATGCGCGGGAGGGCACGTTCGCCCCCGGTAGAGTGTGCCTCATGTCGCAGAAGCCGTTCAAGGCCGTCATCCCCGCCGCCGGACTGGGTACGAGGTTCCTCCCCGCCACCAAGGCGATGCCCAAAGAGATGCTCCCCGTGGTCGACAAGCCGGCCATCCAGTACGTGGTCGAAGAAGCGGCGCAGGCCGGGATCGACGACATCCTCGTCATCATCGGACGCAACAAGAACGCGATCTCGAACCACTTCGACTCGGTGCCCGAGCTCGAAGAGAAGCTCAAGGACAAGGGCGACAACGACCGCCTGCGTCGTGTGCTCGAGTCCAGCGACCTCGCCGACATCCACTTCGTCCGCCAGGGCGAGCCGAAGGGCCTCGGTCACGCCGTGCTGCGGGCCCGCGCCCACGTCGGCGACTCGTCCTTCGCCGTCCTGCTGGGCGACGACCTCATCGACGAGCGCGACGAGCTGCTCACGACCATGATGGCCGAGCACGAGCGCACCGGCGCCGCGATCGTCGCCCTCATGGAGGTCGACCCCGACCACATCCAGCTCTACGGCGTCGCGGCCGTCGAAGAGACCGGCACCGACGGCATCGTCAAGGTCACCGGCCTCGTCGAGAAGCCCAAGAAGGAGGACGCGCCCTCCAACTACGCCGTCATCGGGCGCTATGTGCTCGCGCCGTCGGTCTTCGACGTGCTCGAGCGCACCGAGCCCGGCAAGGGCGGCGAGATCCAGCTCACAGACGCCCTGCAGGAGCTCGCCGCCGACCCCGACGGCCCCGGCGTGTACGGCGTCGTCTTCGGGGGGCGTCGCTACGACACCGGCGATAGGGTGGACTACATCAAGGCCATCGTGCAGCTCGCGGCTGACCGAGACGATCTCGGCCCCGAACTGCGACCCTGGTTCAAGGACTTCGCGGCGACTCTCTGAGCGCCGCTCGGAACGAGGGGGTCGCATGGAGCTGACGACTCCACGGCAGTACGGACCCACGTCCATCCGCCTCGTGAAGCAGCGCGATGCGCGCGTCCTGCAGAACGAACTCCTCTCCAACCGCGCGTGGCTGCGCCGGTGGGAGGCCACCAACCCCGACGGGGCGGTGTCGTTCGACATGCGCCTGGGCATCCGGCGCCTGCTGCAGCAGTACCGCGACGGCGTGGGCGTCCCCTTCGTCATGGAGTACGACGGCGAGATCGCCGGCCAGCTCAACGTCTGGGGCATCGCACGCGGATCGCTCGCCTCGGCCACGATCGGCTACTGGGTGAGCGAGCGCTTCGCCGGCCGCGGGATCACGCCGGTGTCGGTCGCGCTCGCGACCGACGTGTGCTTCTCGGAGCTGCGCCTGCACCGCATGGAGATCTGCATCCGGCCCGAGAACGGCGCGAGCCTGCGCGTGGTCGAGAAGCTCGGCTTCCGCTACGAGGGTCTTCGTCGCCGCTTCATCCACATCGACGGCGACTGGCGCGACCACTACGCCTTCGCGCTCGTGCGCGAAGACGTGCCCGAGGGCGTCCTGCAGCGGTGGGTGCAGGGCCGCGCCCCGCAGGATGCGGCGACCGTCCCGCCCGCCGACCGTCTGCACGCCTGACACCGCACAGACCGAAACCTCACGTCGAACGTGAAGGTTTCCGTGACACGCGAACGGATGCCGGTACCCCCTCCCTTCGTCGCGTACGGTGAACGCCATGGGTGGACAGGTGCTGGGCGGCGGAGTGATCATGCTCGTCGCCGTGCTCCTGTGGCTCGTCTACCTGCTGCCGTCCTGGCACAGCCGCCGTCAGTTCGACGCCGCCGAGCGCAACGCCGTGCGTCTCAACCAGGCGCTGCGCGTGCTGGCGGAGTCGAGCGAGACGCCGGGTGAGGTGAGCCTCGAGCTCAACGCCCGCACCGCCCTCGCGCAGCAGAAGCTCGCCCGTCGTGCGCTCGCAGAGCGCGAGCACATGGCGCTCGAAGAAGCCCGTCTCGACCTGGAACGCGCCCGCGACGAGCGGACCGCCGCGAGGCTGGCACCCGTCGCCCGTCGCGCGCGCGCCCGTCGCCGCGTGCGGATCGTCGCGATGATCGTCGGACTCGTCGGCCTCGGCATCGCCGGGTGGGGGGTCTGGGAGATCGTCACGACCGGCACGCAGACTCTCGTATGGGCGGGGGCCGCCGCCGCGCTCGTCTCGGTGATGACCCTGCAGCGGATGGCCCGCGTCGGAGCGCGGGCCGTGGCATCCGCCGTCCCCCTCGAAGAGCGGGCGCCCGCGATCATGCAGGACGTCGCGCTCGAGCAGCCGCGCCGCAACGACTGGCGTCCGCGCGAGCTGCCGCGGCCGCTCACGGCGTCGGCGGGGTCGCGCGCCGCGGCCGTGCTGGACGCCGAGGAAGCCCGCGAGGCGCTGCGTCAGGCCGCCGTCGAGGAATCGATGCGCGAACGCGCCGAGCAGCTGCGTCCGCCGACCATCCGGCCCGCGCGTCGGCCCGCCGCCGAGTTCTCGCGCATGGGCTACGTCGATGACGCCGAGATCGAAGCGCACGTGCGCGACCTGCTCGCGCGGCGCGCGTCGGGTCAGTAGTCAGACCGACCAGAGCACGCGGCCCCGGCCGACGACGAGTTCACGCGGGGGCGTGCGCACCAGCGCGTCCATCGGGTTCTCGGCGTCGAGCAGGACGACGTCCGCGGGAGCGCCGACGTGCAGTCCGTGCAGCGGGCGACCGACGAAGGGTCCGGCGGCGCTCGAGGCGAGCTCGACGACTCGGCGCAGATCCTCGTCCCGCACGAGGCTCGACGCCCGCGCGTACTGCCACGCGATCCACAGCAGGTCGCCGGTGCCGTAGGGGCTCCACAGGTCCCGGATGCCGTCGGTTCCCAGGCCCAGTCGGACCCCCGCCTCGTCGAGTTCGTGCAGCGGCAGCTGCGGGAGGCGCAGGGGAGCCACCGACGTCATGCTGATGTCGAGCGCCGCCATCGCCTGCAGCAGGTCACGACGCCGCACGGCGTCGATCTGCGCCAGGGCGAAGCCGTGCGCGATGGTCACGCGCCCCGCGAGCCCGAGCGCCTCGGTGCGGGCGATGATGAGCTCGAACTGGAACGCTCCGAGGTCGGCGGGATCGTGGAGGTGGATGTCGATGCCCGTGCCGTGCTCGCCGGCGATGCCGAAGAGCGTGTCGAGCTGCCCGACCGGGTCGCGGTCGATGGTCGCCGGATCCAGACCGCCGATGTGCTCGACACCGGCGCGCGCCGCCTCTTCGAGGAGCGCGGCGACTCCGGGCCTTCGCAGCACGCCGTCCTGCGGGAACGCGACGATCTCGACGTGGAGTGCGCCGTCGTACGCCGCGACCGCCTCGCGCACGAACTCCACGCCGCGCAGACCGAGGCCGAGATCCACGTCGACGTGCGTGCGGATCGCCGT
>JBEVLS010000329.1:0-4551 GCA_040509015.1 Microbacterium sp. | reverse complement strand
CTGCGACGGCGACTCGAGAAGATCGAGGAGCGCGAGCGTCGTCGCGACATCCTCGTCGGCGACGAAGCCGTCTACCGCTTCTACGACGCACGCCTTCCCCGCGACGTGTTCGACGCGAGGTCGTTCGAGACGTGGTGGCGCGATGCCGCGACCCGCACGCCGCGCCTGCTCGACATGACCGAGGCCGACCTGCTCGACGAGTCGGCCCGCGGCGACGAGCGCGACTTCCCGGCGCGCTGGCAGCAGGGCGACCAGGTGCTGTCGCTGTCGTACCGGTTCGAGCCCGGCGCCGCCGACGACGGGGTGACGGCGGTCGTGCCGCTCGCGCTGCTCGCGCAGTTGCGCCCCGAAGGCTTCGACTGGCAGGTGCCGGGCATGCGCGACGAGCTCGTCACGGCTCTCCTCCGCGCCCTCCCCAAGAGCATCCGCCGCCATGTCGTGCCCGCCGCGGACTGGGCGGCGAAGTTCGCCGAGGACCTCGCGGGCCTCGGCCCCGAATCCCATGACGGGATGCCGCCCACTGCACTGCTCGACGCGCTCGCCAGCCGCATCCAGCGCGTCGCGAGCCAGCCCGTCACCGCGGCCGACTTCGAGCTCGAGCGGGTGCCCGCGCACCTTCTCGTGTCGTTCCGCGCCGTCGACGAGCGCGGTCGCGCCGTCGGGTCTGACCGCGACCTCGCCGCCCTGCAGCGGCGCCTGTCGGACCGCTCGCGCGCGTCGGTGTCGCGCTCGCTCTCTCGTACGCGACCGGCGGACGCGCCGTCACCGGCGCCCGGGTCGCCGGCGGCTCCGACGGCGACCTCGTTCACCGAGTCGTCCGGGCTGACGGACTGGACGTTCGGCACACTCCCCGACGTGGTCGACACGCGGGTCGCGGGCGGCGTCGTGCGCGGCTATCCCGCGCTCGTCGACGACAGGACGAGCGTGTCGCTTCGGATCGAGGCGACTCCGGATGCCGCGCTCCGCGCGACGAGGGGCGGCGTCCGGCGTCTCGTGCTGCTCGCGGTCCCCTCGCCCGTCGGCTACGTGCTCGAGCATCTGACGTCCGCCGAGAAGCTCGCGCTCGCGGCCTCCCCCTACGCGTCCGCGAAGGCGCTCATCGAGGACGCCAGGGTCGCCGTCGCCGACGCCGTGATCGCGCGCACGACGCCCGACGGGATCGTCCGCACGCGCGAGGGGTTCGAGGCGGTCCGGGATGCGTTCTCGGCGGCGGTCGTCGACGAGCTGTTCCAGACGGTCTCGCTCTGCGCCCGCATCCTGACCGCCGCACGCGATGTCGAGCGGGCCGTGCGCGATCAGAACTCCCTCACCCTCCTCGGCGCCCTCAACGACGTCAAGAGTCAGGTCTCGGGGCTCGTCTTCCCCGGGTTCGTCGCACGCACGGGCGTCGCTCGACTCGCGCAGTTCCCCCGCTACCTGCGCGGCGCCCTCGACCGCGTGAAGGCGCTGTCCGACAACCCCGGACGCGACCGGCAGCGGATGACGGAGTTCGAGCGGGCCGCGGGCGTCTTCGCCGAGGCCGGCGGGGTCGTCCCACTCGCGCCCGACGCGCCGCCCGCCCTCGCGCATGCGCGCTGGCTGCTGGAGGAGTACCGGGTCAGCCTGTTCGCCCAGTCACTCGGAACGGCCGAGCCCGTGTCGCTCCAGAGGATCCAGAAAGCCCTGCGGGAATAGCCCCCGCCCAGAGAGAGGTTGCCGCACGCATGACCCACGCGATCGTCTACACCGAGTTCGGCGGGCCCGAGGTCCTTCATCTGACGGAGGTCGCGACCCCCTCCCCGAGGTCCGGGGAGCTGGTTCTCCGCGTCGAGGCCGCCGGCGTCAACCCCATCGATGCGAAGCTGCGTGCGGGCCTGCGCGCCTCCGACCCCATCACCGAGCCCCGCCGCGTGGGCTCGGACGGTGCCGGGGTCGTGACGGCGGTCGGCGCCGACGTCGACGGATTCCGCGTCGGCGACGAGGTGGTGTTCTTCAATGCCGCGGGCGCCTACGCGACCGAGATCGTCGTGTCGGCCAACCGGGTGCACGTGCGTCCGCCGCAGGTCGGCGCCGCGGAGGGCGCCGCGATCGGCATCCCGATCGGCACGGCCTACCAGACGCTCCGCTCGCTCGACGTCGGACCACGCGACACGCTGCTCGTGCACGGCGGATCCGGGGCGGTCGGGCAGGCGACGATCCAGTTCGCGGTGCTGTGGGGAGCCACGGTCATCGCGACGACCTCGGACCGCCGCGCCGAACGGGTCCGTGCGCTGGGCGCGATCCCCGTCGCGTACGGCGACGGTCTCGCCGACCGGGTCCGCGACGCCGCACCGCAGGGGGTGACGGTCGCGATCGACGCCGTCGGCACCGACGAGGCGCTGGCGACGTCGCTCGAGCTCGTCGCCGACCACGCCCGCATCGCGACCCTCGTTCAGGGTGCCCGGGCGGCGTCCCTCGGCATCCGCGCCTTCTCCGGAGGCAGCCCGGCGCCGCTCACCGACCAGCAGCAGGCATGGCGCGCCGAGGCGATCCCCGTCGCACTCGCGCTGCTGGCCGCCGGCCGGTTCTCGGTCGAGGTCGGACCCGCCTTCCCCCTCGCCGACGCCGCCCAGGCGCACCGCACAGTGCAGGACGGCGTCGACGGCAAGGTCACGCTCACCGCGACGCCGTAGCCGCAACAGTTCGACACACGATCGGCGTGCCGCGGGGGCGCGTGCTCGACAATGAACGCATGGCCGAATCCCCCCGCGCGTTCGCGACGACACAGGTGCAGTCCGGATACTCCGTCGGAGTCGCCGAGAACACCGCCGTCCCTCCGATCCACCAGTCGAACGCGTTCGAGTTCGGCTCGCTGAGCGAAGCACGGGACCTGTTCGCCCTGCGCCGGGACGGCAACATCTACAGCCGCGCGGCGAACCCCACCGTGATCGTCCTCGAGAAGCGGGTCGCCGAGCTCGAGGGAGGCATCGCCGCCGCGGGCGTCGCATCGGGTCAGGCCGCGGTCGCGGTCGCGCTGCTGGCTCTGGCGAAGCAGGGCGAGCACATCGTCGCCGCCCGCCAGCTCTACGGCGGCACCGTCGACCTCCTCCAGGACACGTTCGCCGACTGGGGCATCGAGGTCACGTTCGTCGACCAGGACGACCCGGATGCCTGGGCCGCCGCCGTGCGTCCCGAGACGCGGGCGCTCTTCGCCGAGTCGATCTCGAACCCGATCGCGCAGGTGCTCGACCTCGGAGCGGTCGCCGCCGTCGCGAAGGCCGCTCGCGTGCCGCTCGTCATCGACAACACGGTCGCGACGCCGTACCTGCAGCGCGCGAAGGACTTCGGCGCCGACATCGTCGTGCACTCCGCGACGAAGTTCCTCGGCGGCCACGGCACATCGCTGGGCGGCATCGTGGTGGACCTCGGCACCTTCGACTTCACCGCCGAGCCCGAACGCTGGCCGCAGCTCACCGAGACGTACGCGCGCGTTCCCGACGGCAGCCTCGTCGAGCGGTTCGGCGCGACGGGGTCGCCGTTCATCGCCCTCGTGAAGACCAAGTACGTCCACGACCTGGGGCCGTCGCTGCCGGCGTTCAACGCCTTCCAGCTCCTGCAGGGCATCGAGACCCTCGATCTGCGCGTCGAGCGCCACACGGCGAGCGCGCTCGCGGTCGCGCGCTTCCTCGAGGCGCACCCGGCGGTCGCGCGAGTCCATCACCCGGGGCTGGAGTCCAGCCCGTGGCGGGCGAACGCCGAGACCTACCTGCCCAGAGGCGTGAGCTCGGTCTTCGCGTTCGATCTGCCGGTCACGGGCGATGCCGATGCCGACTTCCGCCTCGTCGAGTCGTTCATCGACCGCCTGTCGGTGATCCGGCTCGTCGCCAACATCGGCGATGCGCGCAGTCTCGTGGCGCATCCCGCGTCGATGACGCACAGCCACCTGAGCGCAGCGCAGCTGGCCGAAGCCCACATCGGGCCGACGACGATCCGCCTGTCGATCGGTCTCGAAGACCCGGCCGACGTGATCGCCGACCTCGATCGCGCCCTCGCGCCGCTCGCGGCCGCCGAGGGTCAGCTCGCCGCGACGAGCGCCCGGTAGAAGCCGATCCCCCGCAGCCACACGTCGACGCGGATGCGCTCGTCGTGCGAGTGCAGCGCGTCGCGCTCGCTGCGCGTCAGCAGGAACGGGGTGAAGCGGTAGACGTGGTCCGAGATCGCCGTGAACCACCGGCTGTCGCTCGCACCGAGCTGCAGGTAGGGCGTCGTGACGACGTCGTCGCCGAGCGTCTCGTTCACCGCTCGTGAGATCGTGCGCCACGCCCGGCCGCGCCAGGGAGAGACGGGCGAGGGGTCGGACCCGTGCCGCACCTCGAGCTCGACCGCGGGATCGCCGATGACCCGTCGCGCGCGCTCGGTGACGCCGTGCACGGTGTCTCCGGTCAGCAGGCGGATGTTGAGGGCGGCGGTCGGGGTCGTCGCGAGAACGTTCTCGCCCTGAGCGCCGCTGAGTTCGGTCGCGACCGCCGTCGTGCGCACGATCGCGTTCATCTCGGGCCCGAGGCGCGAGAACACGGCGGCGACGAGCGGTCC
>JBEVLS010000328.1:0-3724 GCA_040509015.1 Microbacterium sp. | reverse complement strand
GTGCTGCTGTCGGGGACGGCGGGCGACGAACGGCGTCTGCAGCAGCTGCAGCGCTGCCGCGATCGCCTGATCGAAGAGGGGATCGACCTCGGCGCCTACACGAGTGCGGCGAGCGCGGCCGATCTCGCCGACCTTCGCGCCGCGCTCGGCTACGGCCCGTGGAACCTCTACGGTCTGTCGTACGGGTCGCGGCTCGCGCTCACGGTCATGCGAGATCACCCGGACGGACTCCGGTCCGTCGTGCTGGACGGCGCCTACCCTCCGAACGTGAATCGCTACGAACTCGTGCCGGGAGGGTTCGAGGCGGCCCTCGCCGCGCTGGTGTCTGCCTGCGACGCGGACTCGTCGTGCGCGCGCGACTACCCCGACCTCGCGGACACGATCGGCGAGGTGCTCGAACGCGGGGCCGACGATCCCCTGACGGTCGTCGCCGACGACCCGCACGACCGCTCACCCGTGCGGGTCGAGCTGACCGACCGCACCATCGCAGACGGTCTGTTCAGCGCGCTGCGGGACCCCGAGTCGGTCCGTGCGCTGCCGTTCGTCCTCGACCAGCTCTCGCAGGGGAACGCCGATGCCGCCCTGCCGCTCGTCCAGCGCACCCTCGACCTCGAGGGGCACGACGCCGAGGGTCTGGCGCAGTCCGTCGAGTGCGCCGAGGAGATCCCCTTCAACGACGACACCCGCATCGCCGACGCGATGGCGGCCGGCGCCTTCGCCCGGCATCTGTCGGTGCCCGCCCTTCGCGAGGAGTGCGCGATCTGGGGCGTTCCCGCCCTCTCTGCGGCCGAGAACGCAGCCGTGTCGAGCGGCGTTCCCACCCTCATCGTGACCGGAGGCTTCGACCCCGCCACTCCGGCGCCCTGGGCGCAGGCGGCAGCCGCAGGACTGACCGCGGCGACGTCCGTCGTCTTCCCCTCGTCCGGCCACGGTGCCGTATCGGCGGTCTGGGCGAGCACGTGCCCGTCGGCCGTCGCCGCGGCGTTCCTGCGCGACCCGACGGCCGCACCCGACGCGGCCTGCGCCGAGCGGATGCCGCCGGTCGACTTCGTGACCACGGACGACATCGATCCGACCTCGGCCATCTATCTCCTCGACCGCGATCTGCGCCAGGACCGCGACCCGGCACAGCTCGCGGTCGCCGCCGTGACCGTGCTGCTCCTGGCCGCGACGGTCCTCTACGGCATCGGGTACGGACTCGCGTGGCTCGTCCGACGGCGTGGCGGCGCCCCCGAGGGGGCGGTGCTCGCGGCATCCGTCGCCGCGGGTGCGAACCTCACGTTCGTCGGCGCGCTGAGCGTCCTGGCACTCACGAGCGAGCCGCTCCTGCTCGCACTCGGCACTCCACCCGCCGCGTGGCCGCTGTACCTGCTGCCCTTCGTCGCGATCGCCGCGACGGCGGTGCTCGTCGTGCTGGTCGTGCGCGCCTGGATCGGCGGAGACGGGTCGACCGGCGACCGCATGGTTCTCTCGCTGTCGGCCCTCGCGTCGATCGGCTTCGCGATCTGGCTTCTCAGCCGCGGACTGCTCACGCTGTGATCGCCGTTCTGCTCTGAGCGGAACACCGCTGCGCCGTACCGCCGGTCGTCCTATCGTGTCGCCATGGCCGAGATCATCCCGCTGCCGTCACGGCGCGCTCCCCGCCAGCCCGAGCCCCTCTGGCGCGACGCACTGGGCGGACGTCTGCGGCGACTCCGCCACGCGCGCGGAGAGCGCCTCACCGACACGGCGACACGGGCGGGGGTCTCGCCGCAGTACCTCTCCGAGATCGAGCGCGGGATCAAGGAGCCCTCGAGCGAGATGATCGGCGCCGTCGCCGGAGCGCTCGAGGTCACCCTCGTCGAGCTCACCGCCGGCGTCGTCGACGACCTCCGGGCTCGTGAGGCGGGTCGATTCGCGGGCTACGCCCTCAGCGCGTGACCCTGGCCGCGGCACGCGCTCGTCGGTAGCGTGAGCACGTGGCGCGAAAAGAGGAGTTCCTCGACATCGACGGGCACGAGGTGCGCATCTCGAGCCCCGACAAGATCGTCTTTCCGGGGCCGGGGCTCACCAAGCTCGACGTCGTGAACTACTTCCTCGCGGTCTCGGACGGCGCGCTGCGCGGAGCGGCGGGTCGGCCCATGGTGCTCAAGCGCTTCGTCAAGGGCATCGAGCAGGAGGCGTTCTTCCAGAAGCGCGTGCCCGAGAACCACCCCGATTTCATCGACACCGCGACGCTGCAGTACGCCCGGGGCACATCGGCCGAGGAAGCCGTGATCCGGGATGCCGCGGGCCTGGCCTGGATCGTGAACCTCGGGTGCCTCGATCTCAACCCGCATCCCGTGCGCGCAGACGACCTCGACCATCCCGACGAGCTGCGCATCGATCTCGATCCGATGCCCGGCGTGGACTGGTCGCAGATCGTCGATGTCGCGTTCGTGGCGCGAGAGGTGCTCGACGACGTGGGTCTGGTGGGCTGGCCGAAGACGAGCGGTTCGCGCGGACTGCACATCCTGGTGCGGATCTCCCCCGAGTGGGACTTCCGTCAGGTGCGCCTCGCCGCCGAGACGCTCGCGCGCGAAGTCGAGAACCGTGCCCCCGGACTCGCCACCGCGCGCTGGTGGAAGGAGGAGCGCGGCGAGAGCGTGTTCGTCGACTTCAACCAGAACGCCAAGGACCGCACCGTGGCATCGGCCTACTCGATCCGCCCCCTCGCCGACGCCCGCGTGTCGACGCCGCTCGACTGGGACGAGGTGCGCGTGCGGCGTCCGGAGGAGTTCACGGCGCTCACGGTGCCCGCGCGGTACGCCGAGATCGGCGACCCGCACGAGGGCATCGACGGGGCGGTCGGCTCGCTCGAGGGCCTGCTGCGGCTCGCGGACGAGCTCGGCCCGGCCGAGAAGCCGCCGCGCGGCGGTGACGGCTCGGGTCGCCGCGCGTCGACCATGCCGCTCATCGAGATCGCGCGCACGAAGACCAAGCCCGAAGCCCTCGATGCGCTCGAGGTCTGGAAGAAGAGTCACCCGTCCGTGGCCGAGCAGCTGCACCCGGCCGACGTGCTCATCGACGGCATGCGCGGCTCGTCGTCGCTCTGGTACCGCGTGCGCGTGAACCTGCAGCACGTGCCCGAGGGCGAGCGCCCGGCGCAGGAGGAGCTGCTCGCCGACTACGACCCGTGGGCGGGCAAGACCTGGCCCGGCCGCTGAGCGCCGGCACCGACCTCGACACGTGCTTCTGACGACACGCGTGGCGATCGGACCGCGCGAGGGCGAGAGTGGACGCATGAAGCTGCTGCTCACCTCCGGCGGAATCACGAACGCCACGATCCGGCAGGCGCTCGATGCGATGCTGAGCCGCCCTGTGGCCGAATCGAGAGCCTTGGTCGTCCCGACAGCGCAGTGGGGGCACCCTCAGTGCGGCCCCGAATCCGTCTGGAGGTCGATCGCCGACGACCGGGAGGGTCGGACGAGCATGGCCGGACTCGGATGGAAGTCTGTGGGCGTTCTCGAACTGACCGCGCTGCCGAGCATCCCCGAGGAGCGCTGGACCGGATGGGTGCGCGACGCCGACGTGCTGCTCGTCGAGGGCGGAGAGGCGGTCTACCTGGCTCACTGGATCCGCGAGTCGGGCCTCGCCGCGCTGCTGCCGAGCCTCGACGACACCGTCTGGGTGGGCATCAGCGGTGGCAGCATGGCGCTGACTCCGCGCATCGGGCGGGAGTTCGTCGAGTGGATGCCGGAGGGCG
>JBEVLS010000327.1:0-3375 GCA_040509015.1 Microbacterium sp. | reverse complement strand
GGGCTCGGAATGCACCCTGATACCGTCGAGGCACGGAGCCGGCTCGGCCCCCGCAACGGGAAGAGGCCGCATGGCACCCCAGCACCCGCTCACTCTCGGCGTCGTCGGCGCCTCCCTCAAGCCCGACGAGAAGCGGGTGCCGATCCACCCGGGCCACCTCGAGCGCATCCCCGACGAGCTCCGCCCGCGGATCCTGCTCGAGACCGGCTACGGCGAGCGCTTCGGCGTCTCGGACGATGAGCTGCGCCCCCTGGTGGGCGGGATGCGCGACCGCCCCGACCTGTTCGCCGAAGCCGACGTGCTGCTGCTCCCGAAGCCCCAGCACGCCGACCTCCGGGACATGCGCGACGGCCAGGTGCTGTGGGGCTGGCCGCATCTCGTCCAGGACGAGACGATGACCCAGCTCGCCCTCGACAAGGAGCTCACCGTCATCGCGTTCGAGGCGATGAACCACTGGGGGAGCGACGGCACGTTCGGCCTTCACGTCTTCCACATGAACAACGAGATCGCCGGCTACTGCTCGGTGCTGCACGCGCTGCAGCTGTGCGGTTCGACCGGCGACTACGGCCGCCGCCTCACGGCGGTCGTGATCGGCTTCGGCGCGACGGCCCGCGGCGCGGTCACGGCGCTGCGCGCCCACGGCGTCCACGACATCCGGGTGCTCACGAACCGGGCGGCGGCCTCGGTCGCAGCGCCCATCCACGCGACGCAGATCATCCAGTTCGACCATGACGGCCCGTACGTGAGCGAGGTCATCACCGACGACGGCCGTCTGCCGCTCGCGCCGTTCCTCGCCGAGAGCGACATCGTCGTCAACTGCACGCTGCAGGACCCGAACCGTCCGCTGCTGTATCTGAAGACCGACGACCTGGCGGCATTCCGGCCCGGCAGCCTGATCGTCGACGTCTCCTGCGACGAGGGCATGGGGTTCGAGTGGGCCACCCCGACGAGCTTCACCGACCCGATGTTCACCGTCGGCGGCAGCATCAACTACTACGCCGTCGACCACAGCCCGTCGTATCTGTGGAACTCCGCCAGCTGGGAGATCAGCGAGGCGCTGCTGGGGTTCATCCCCACCGTCCTGGCCGGCCCCGATGCGTGGGGCTCGGATGAGACGATCTCGCGCGCGATCGAGGTGACCGGAGGCGAGGTGCGCAACGCCGCGATCCTCGAGTTCCAGAACCGACTCGCCGAGAAGCCCTACCTCGTGCAGCCCTAGAGGACGATGTCGGCCGTCGACGTGAGCAGGCGCGCGTCGCGATCGCCGCGGGCCCCCGGCCTGGCGAGGGTGTCGGCGGCGACGAGCACCCCGAGGTCGACGCCCGAGAGGTCCTCCACCTCGCTCACGGGCACCTGGAACGTGCGGAAGCCGCCGAGCGGCTCCACAGCGACGGCACGGCTGGTCGCCCGGTCGATGAGATCGGTCTGATCCAGTACGAAGCCCGCGGACGCGAGAACGGGCGCGCCCTCCTCGTCGGCGGTGACCCACGCGGCGACCTTCCAGAAGCGCCGGGGGATCAGGATGCCGCGATACGGCGGATCTTCGGGATCGAGCACCGGCGCCGTGAACACCGACACCTTGACGTCCTTCGCCTCCGCGTACTCCAGGACGTGATCCTCGAGCCCGAGCCAGAGCTCTTTGGACTGGTTGAACCCGGCCGCCTGCGGCGCTGCGTTCGTGTAGAAGAACGTCGCCCTCATGGCGGCGTCCGCCTCGGCCTTCGTTCCCCAGCCGGGGTCGCGGCGGCGCACGAGGTGGCCCCGGTCGAGGTCGTTGTCGCGGTAGACGGCATTGCCCGCCTGATCGGCCTCGGGGATGCGCTCGTCGAAATCCCACTCGCCGGTGCGCGGAAGATCGAGAAGCCTCACGCCGTCGATGTTCACCGCGGTGACCGCGGCGAACCGGCGCTCCGCGTCGAGCACGACCGAGAAGCGGGGGTATGCCAGCTCGTGCGTCTCGCGGTCGTCCGCGGGGCGCGGGAGCGGCACCGAGATCTCGAGGAAAGCGTCGTCGTACCCGGTGTCGGCCATGAGGTCATCCTTTCGCAGTGCGCGCTGTGCCGCGCTATCGGTGGAGAGGGCGCGGCGCCGCCGCGCGATACGTGAGACCGCGGCATCCACCGCGAACCCGAGGCCGACGGCGACCACGATCGACACGATCACCGCCACCACCGGGCCGCCGGGCACCAGCAGGCCCACGACCGCCCCGACGATCGACTGGTACGCACTCCAGCCGATCCCCGCGACGCCGACGACGGCAAGGTACCGCGGAGCGGGGACACGCGACGCTCCCGCGACCAGGTTGACGGCGAGCCTGGCGAACGGGATGAACCGTGCGGTGAAGACGACGACGGCTGTGCTGCGGTCGAGGCGCTGCTGCGCCCACCCGAAGGCGGCCTGCACGCGCGCGTGCCGCATCCACCGCCATCGCGCGATGCCGACAGTGCGCCCGATCAGGTAGCAGCACGCGTCGCCGCAGAACGCCGCCGCAGCGCCGACCGCGATCACCGCGGCGAGGGGTGGGGACCCCGTCGACACCGCCAGCGCGCCGAAGGCCGATACCGCGGCCTCGCCGGGCACGACCACGAGGAACGCGTCGGCCAGCACCACGGCGAACAGCAGGGCGAGCGCCCAGGGGTCGGCGGCGACGTCGAGCAGCCAGCCGTCCATGAGCACCCCTCGTGTGTACCGGCCGGCGGTGAACGCCGACGGAACGGCGGACGACCGGTGACGCCCCGTCGAGCATCGGGTGAACAGTCCGCGATGACGGGCCGTGCGCGGCATCCGGAGCCTCGGGCACCCCCACCCTGGGACCATGAGAGTCGCGCTCCTGGCCGAGTCGTTCCTCCCGCACATGAACGGGGTGACGGGGTCCGTCCTGCAGGTCCTGAGGCACCTGCAGTCCGAGGGGCACGAAACCCTCGTGATCGCGCCGCGCGCGGGAGAGGTGACGGGCGACCTGCACGGCGCCCGCACCGAGCTGCTGCGGTCCGTCCCGCTGCCGTCGTACCCCGAGGTGCGCGTCGTGTTCGCCCGCGCCGCGCGGCTCGCCGCCGTGCTGCGCGAGTTCCGCCCCGACGTCGTCCACCTCGCTTCGCCCTTCGTGCTGGGGTGGCAGGGCATCGCAGCGGCCGACCTGCTGCGCATCCCGACGGTCGCGATCTATCAGACCGATGTCGTCGCCTATGCGCAGAAGTACGGGATGCCGCGCGCCACGACCCTCGTCGGGTCGCACATCGCGCGCCTGCACCGCCGAGCCACCCTCACCCTCGCGCCGTCGACGGCGTCGATGCGTCAGCTCGAGGACCTCGGCGTGGACCGCCTCGTGCGGTGGGGCCGCGGGGTCGACGTCGAGCGCTTCGCGCCCGAGCGCCG
>JBEVLS010000326.1:0-4975 GCA_040509015.1 Microbacterium sp. | reverse complement strand
ACCACGGATGCCGGCATGTGGTCGATCGCCTCGGCCTCGGCCGAGCGGGTGCTCGTCGCGGTCGTCGACTCGGCGCCGCCGAGCTGCCAGTCCTCGAGCTCGTCGATCGTGCCCTGATAGGGCTCGCGCTGCTTCTTGCGATACGTGTTGATGTAGGTGTTGGTGAGGATGCGGTAGAGCCACGCCTTGAGGTTCGTGCCCTGCGTGAACGTGCGCCATGAGGCGAACGCCTTCACGAACGTCTCCTGCACGAGATCGGCCGCGTCGGCGGGGTTGCGCGTCATGCGCATGCCGGCGGCGTACAGCTGGTCCATGAAGGGCAGCGCCTGCTCTTCGAACTGCGTCCGCGCGTCCTGGGCCGGATCCGCCTGGTCTACCTGGTCAGTCATCACCGGCCAGTCTACGGCGGGTGCATCCCACTGCCCGGTGAGCTCCGCGAAGGAGTCGTCCACGGACGGGCGCTGCAGTGTGGCGGTCACTCGTGCTCCGGTTCGGTCGGTGTGCTCCGCGGCGTGTGCGACGCGGTTCAGTAGGGTAGAACCCGATGAGCACCGACAGGTATTCCCCTTCCCCGGCGAAGCGACCGCGGGGCGTCTGGCGAGCACCGCTCGCGGGGGGCGCGCTCCACGCCACCGTGACGGTTCCGGGGTCGAAATCGCTGACGAACCGCGAGCTCGTCCTGGCCGCGATCGCCGACGGACCGAGCCGCCTGTCCGCTCCCCTGCACTCCGACGACTCCGCCCGCATGATCGACGCCCTGCGGTCGCTGGGCGTCGACATCGAGTTCGTCCCCGGCACGGGGCGCTACGGCGACGACATCGTCGTGACGCCGGTCTGGCCCCTGCGCGGAGACACGACGGTCGACTGCGGACAGGCGGGCACGGTCATGCGCTTCGTCGCGCCGCTGGGGGGCTTCGCGAGCGGCGACGTGACGATGACGGCGCACGACAGCGCCCTGCACCGCCCGATGGGCGCCATGATCAAGGCGCTCCGCGACGTCGGCGTCGACATCGACGACGGCGGCACGTGGGCCCTGCCGTTCCAGGTGCGCGGCCACGGTCATGTGCGCGGCGGCGAGGTCACGATCGACGCGAGCGCGTCGAGCCAGTTCGTCTCGGGTCTCCTGCTCGCCGCGCCCCGATTCGACGTCGGGCTGCACCTGCTCCACTCGGGCGACCGGCTGCCGAGCATCCCGCACATCGACATGACCGTCGAGGCCCTCGCGCACCGCGGAGTCCACGTCGAGCGCCCCGCGCCCGGAGAGTGGGTCGTGCCCGCCGGATCGGTCCGCGGCAAGGACGTCGCGATCGAGCCCGACCTCTCCAACGCCGCACCGTTCCTCGCGGCGGCGATGATCGCCGGGGGCTCGGTCTCGGTGACCGGCTGGCCCGCGCACTCGACCCAGCCGGGGCACATGCTCACCGACATCCTCTCGGTCATGGGGGCGCGCACGTCGCGCCGCGGCGGCACGCTCACCGTGACGGCGGGCACCGGGATCCAGGGCGTCGACCTCGATCTCTCGGCCGCGGGCGAGCTCACGCCCACGATCTTCGGACTCGCCGCCTTCGCGGACGCCCCGTCGACCCTGTACGGCATCGGCCACATCCGAGGCCACGAGACCGATCGCATCGCCGCCCTCATCGGCAACCTGCGCGCACTCGGCGGCGAAGCGCACGAGCTGGAGGACGGCATCCGCATCGTGCCGCGCCCGCTGCACGGCGGCCGCTGGAAGGCCCACCACGATCACCGTCTCGCCACGACGGGCGCGCTGATCGGACTCGCCGTCGACGACGTCGAGATCGACGACATCGGCACCACCGCCAAGACGATGCCCGAATTCCCCGAGATCTGGCAGGGCATGCTCGAGGGCGGGGCCGAGCACCACGCCGGCGACCCCGAGGCGCAGCACGCATCGTGAGCTGGCTCACTCCGGACGACGAGGACGACGAACCCGAGTTCGACGAGCAGGACATCCGTGTCCGCCCGAACCCCAAGGCCAACCGCCCGCGCACGAAGCGCCGGCCGGCGCACGCCGATGCGCGGATCGCGCGCGTGCTCGGGGTGGACCGCGGCCGGTACACGGTGCTCGTCGACGAGGACGGGCCGGAGGAGCACACGGCGCTCGCGACGCGAGCGCGGGAGCTCCGCAAGATGCCGATCGTCACCGGAGACCGGGCGCGCGTCGTCGGCGACACGACCGGCGATGAGGGAACCCTGTCGCGGATCGTCGGCATCGAGGACCGCACGTCCCTGCTGCGGCGCAGCGCCGACGACACCGACCAGGTCGAGCGGATCGTCGTCGCGAACGCCGATCAGATGCTCGTCGTGGTCGCCGCAGCCGACCCCGAACCGCGGGCCCGGCTCGTGGACCGCTATCTCGTCGCGGCGCTGGATGCCGGCATGCGGCCCCTGCTCGTCGTGACGAAGACCGACCTCGCCGACCCCACTTCGTTCCTCACGCACTTCGAGGGGCTCGACGACCTCGAGGTGTTCACCAGTGCGCGCGACGAGATGCCGGTCGAGCAGGTCGGAGCCGCCCTCGTCGGTCATTCGACCGTGTTCGTCGGCCATTCCGGCGTCGGCAAGTCGACCCTCGTCAACGCACTCGTCCCCGAGGCCAAGCGCGCCACCGGCCACGTCAACCAGGTCACCGGTCGCGGGCGGCACACGTCGAGTTCGACGGTGTCGTACCGCTACATCGGCCCGTCGGGCAACGGCTGGGTGATCGACACGCCGGGCGTCCGTTCGTTCGGGCTGGGCCATGTGGACCCCGACAACATCCTCAAGGCGTTCACGGAACTCGCCGTGGTCGCCGAGGAGTGCCCGCGGGGCTGCACGCATCTGCCGGATGCGCCGGACTGCGCGATCGTCGAGGCCGTGCAGGCCGGCCGTCTCGGTCCGACGGGCGCCGCGAGGCTCGACTCGCTGCAGCGTCTGCTCGAGACCTTCGGCGACAAGCCCTGACCCGCCCTACGCTGGACGGGTGACTCGACTCGAAACCGGTTCCCCCGCTCCCGACTTCACCCTCGTCGACCAGGATGAGCGCTCCGTCTCACTGCACGACCTGCGCGGCCGGCCGGTGATCCTCTTCTTCTACCCCGAAGCGATGACCCCGGGATGCACGACCGAGGCGTGCGACTTCCGCGACAGCCTCGCCCCGCTGCAGGCCGCGGGCTACACGGTCCTGGGCATCTCGCGCGACCTCCCCGAGAAGCTGCGGCGCTTCCGCGAGCGCGACGGCCTCACGTACGACCTGCTGAGCGACCCCGACCATGCGGTGCACACCGCCTACGGCGCGTGGGGCGAGAAGATGAACTACGGCAAGGTCGTCGAGGGCGTCATCCGCTCGACCTTCGTCATCGACCCCGCCGGCGAGATCGCGCACGCGCTCTACAACGTCAAGGCCACCGGACACGTGGCGCGCATCCGCGCCCTGCTCGACGTCTGACGCGTCACTCGGTCTCGTCGACGGATGCCGCGCGCCCCGCGTCGCGCGCGGCGATGACGAGCAGCACGAAGGCGACCACCGCCGGCAGGGCGATCACGAGGCCCGTGACGGGATGCGCATAGGCACCCGTCGCGGCGCCGATCGCGACCGCGACGATGAGCACCTGCGTCACGATCCCGCCCGAGCGACCCCACGAGCGCCCGCGGGCGACACCGACCGCGAACGCGAGCACGATGGCAGCGCCGGCGACGGTGAGCACGATGAGGGCGATCGCACTCGCGGGCGACACCGTGTCGCCGCCCGCCAGCGCGGCGATCTGCCACGCGGCCAGGACGATGAGCGCCGCGCCCTCGAGGCCGACGAGGATCGCGGCGACGCGTTCGGCGGTGTGTGTGCGCATCGTTCAGGATCCTTCGTTCGACGGTCTCGGGAGCGACCGGATTCTCGGCCTCGTGGAGGGGATCCACAGCAAACGGCGCAGAAACCTGCACGCAATCTCTTGATCAACACCATGTGCTATGGGACCATTGACTAGGCCGTGTGCTCCCACAGCGACGTGGGGCGAGCCCTTCAGCTCGCACATCCCACCAGGGTACCGAACCCGAATCAGTACCCGTTCGCAAAAGAAACCTTCACCCCCTTCTCAAGGAGCACCACCATGGATTGGCGCGACAAGTCCGCCTGCCTGACCGTCGACCCCGAGCTCTTCTTCCCCGTGGGGAACACCGGCCCGGCTGTCGATCAGATCGAGAAGGCGAAGTCCGTCTGCGCCCGGTGCACCGTCACCGAGGTCTGCCTGCAGTACGCCCTCGAGACCGGTCAGGACTCGGGCGTGTGGGGCGGCCTCTCCGAAGACGAGCGTCGCGCGCTCAAGCGCCGCGCCGCTCGCGCCCGCCGCGCTTCCTGACGCGAACCGGGTCGGCCTGCGCCTCGCCGCTCAGCTCCTGGGGCGGTCGATGTAGCGCAGCGGGATGTCGATCGTGACCTCTGTGCCGCTGCCCGTCGCGGTGTGCCAGTCGATCGTGCCGCCGGGCTCGCCCTGGATCAGGGTTCGTACGATCTGCGTGCCGAGACCGCGGCCGACCTGACCCTCCGGGAGACCCACGCCGTTGTCTCGCACCGTGACCTGAAGGCTGGTGTCGGAGCGCTCGGCGACGATCTCGACCTCGCCCTCCTGACCCGCGAGGCCGTGCTCGACCGCGTTCGTGACGAGCTCGGTGAGCGCGAGCGCGAGCGGCGTCGCGTATTCGCTGGGCAGTGTGCCGAATCGACCCGTCGTGCGGGTCATCGCCCGCGTGTTGGGGGCTGAGGCCACCTCGGCGATGACCTTGAGGCCGCGATCGAAGACGTCGTCGAAATCGACATTCTGTGCGAGTCCCTCGGACAGGGTGTCGTGCACGACGGCGATCGCCGCGACCCGGCGCATCGCCTGCGTGAGGGCATCGCGCGCCTCTTCGGAGTGCGACCGTCGCGCCTGGATCCGCAGCAGCGACGCGACCGTCTGCAGGTTGTTCTTCACCCGGTGAT
>JBEVLS010000325.1:0-3589 GCA_040509015.1 Microbacterium sp. | reverse complement strand
CGGCGATCGAGGCCGCCGACAGCGCGACGGTCGGCCAGTTCACGCTCGTGAACGCCTCTCCGACCGCGACCAGCGAGCGGATGAAGCCGTGGCCCGAGAAGTCGAACGTCTCACCGAGGAGCTTCGGCAGCTGGCCCACCGCGACGGTGGCTCCGACGCCGATCTTGAGGCCGAGCACCGTCGCGCCGCTGATGTTCTCGACGAGCGAGCCGAGGGTGAACAGGCGCGCCAGGACGAGGACGACGCCCACCAGGAGCGTCAGCATCGTCAGCGACCCGATCGGATCGTCCGAACCGGCCACGACGCCGGCCGACACGAGCGTCGTGGCGGTGAGCGTAGCGATCGTCGACGTCGTCGAGACGCTCATCGCGCGGCTGCCTCCGAGGAGTGCGTACACGAGCATCGGCACGATGCACGTGTAGAGGCCGATCTGGACGGGGAGGTTCGCGATCGTCGCGTAGGCCATGGCCTGCGGCACGACGACGGCCCCGGCCGAGAGCCCGCCGACGATGTCGGGGACGAGCCAGGAGCGCCGGTAGCCCGTGAGGGTCGGCGCGAGCCAGGCGGGGCGAGCGGTGGGGGCAGCCGTCGTCATGACGCAACCCTATGGGGCATCCAGCCGATGCTCGCGGGCGGCCGCGGCATCCCCCGACAGCCATCTGAGCCAACGGGAACCGGGGTCGCCCTCGAGGACGAGGGCTCGGACGAGGAGCGTCAGTGGGATCGAGAGGATCGCTCCGAGCGGACCGATGATGAAGGTCCAGAAGATCACCGAGAAGAAGCTCAGCGTGAGGCTCAGGTCGACCGCGTCGCTGACGAACTTCGGCTGGATCAGCACCTGCAGCGTGACGTTGACCACGCAGTAGATCGCGATGACGACGAGCATCATCGGCCAGCCGCCCACGACGAGGGCGAGCAGCGCGGGCGGGATGAGGCCGAGCACGAACCCGATGTTGGGCACGAAGTTCGTCACGAACGCGAGGATCGCCCACACCAGGGGCGCCGGCACGCCGAGCGCCCACAGCGCGAGTCCGTCGATGACGGCGACGATCGCGCCGAAGATCGCGTTGACGACGTAATAGCGGCGCACGCCGGTGTTGAACGCCTGGAACCTGCGCACGGTCGGCCTGATGGCGGCGCCGAACGCCGCCTCGGCCCGCGCATAGCGCGACCCGTCGGCCGCCATGAAGATCACGTAGGCCAGGACGAAGAAGAACGCGGTCAGCACGCCGAGCACGGTTCCGCCGAGGGATGCCGCGAACGACGCGATCGACGAGGGCTCCAGCAGAGCGCCCGTGGCATCCGCCGCCTGTTGATCGAGACCGACCGACTGGAGCCACGCGATGACGGCCTGCGCCGTGTCCTGCAGCTCGTCGGCGAAGTCGGCGACGAGGCGCGCGAACTGCGTGCCGGCGAACCAGAGGAGGGCGACCATGACCCCGAGGATCACGTAGGCGAGGACGATGACCGCGGTCGTCGCGGTCCACGTCGGCCATCCGCGCCGCTCGAGCGGATGCCGCAGCGGGTGGCAGATGATCACGATCACCGCGGCGAGAGCGAGCGGGCCGACGAGCTCACGCGCGAACGAGAGCCCGGCGAGGGCGATGACGGCCGCCGCCAGCCCCACGAGCACCCGCAGCGTCGGCGACAGCAGCGGCTGCGGCGCGGGGACGGGCTGAGGGGGGCGCTTCACGAGGTCGGGCTCCCTGCCGGGCGCGGGCTCACTCCGAGGCCTCGTCGGCATCCGGGTCGCCCTTGCGGCGCCTTCGCAGATGCAGCGTCGGGATCGGCAGCTCGGGCGCAGGGGCGTTCGCCGCCCGCTCGTAGACCAGCGACGAGATGGTCGCGACGATGAGCCCGACCAGCACGACCCCGCCGGCCATGAGCACGACGGCGGCCACACGTCCGGGCACCGTGACGGGCACGTAGTCGCCGTAGCCGACCGTGGTGACGGTGCAGAAGGCCCACCACACCGAGTCGCCGTAGGTCGTGATCGTCGCCCCGGGTGCGTGCCGCTCGAACTGGAGGACGAGGAGCGAGATGTACCAGATCAGCAGGAGTGCCGAGCCGATGCCGTAGACGAGCAGCTTGGCGCGCAGCGATGAGGCCGCCGACCTGCCGAACACGCCGATGCGCGTGAACGTGTCGAGCAGGCGCACGGGCCTGATCGCGGGGACGACGACCATCGACAGCGCGGCGAGGTGCGAGCGGAACCAGGCCGAGCGGGGATCGGCCAGCAGGAGGCGTCCGATGTAGTCGATGAAGAACAGCGCCCAGACCGCACCGATGATCGTCGTGGTGACCGCGGCCGCCGTGCCGTGCACATCGCCGACGACGTGGATCGTGTAGGTGATCAGGAACAGGATCGCCGCGATCGTGAGCGGCCAGTACATGATCTCGGACCACCGGTGCGTCGCGGGCGTCTCGCCGGGCTTCATCACCGGGGCGTGCGGGTGAGGTGCCGCGGTCGGGGCTGTGTCGTCCGTCACGCTCGCACTCTACGGCGAGCGCGACCTGTGCCGGACGAGCCTCGCCGCGCGCGGACGGGGCGCCCGGCGCAGGTACGCGCTTTACTGGGCGGATGACCCGAGTCGTCGTGTGCGGTCCCGCGAGTTGGAATCACCTCATCGCGCTCGACCGACTCCCCGAACCGACACCGCATATGCAGTTCGCCGAAGGGTCCGTCCATACGGTCGGCGGCACGTCCGCCGGGAAGGCTCTGCACCTGGCAGCTCTGGGCGTGGCGACCGAACTCCACGCGCTCGTCGGCGACGACGCCGACGGCCGGCTCATCCGTGACGTGATCGTGGACTGCGGCGTCGACCTGCACGCCCACGGGTCCGAGACCACCGAGCGGCATGTGAACCTGATGGCGGGTGCCGGTGAGCGCGTGTCGCTGTACGTCTCGACTCCGTCGCGTGCCGACGCGGCGGCGATCGTCTCGATCGAGGCCTCGCTGCACGGTGCCGCCGTGGCGGTGATCGACCTGAGCGAACTGGGGGCGACGCTGATCGAACGGCGCGCCGCGGCGAGATGGGCCGCCCCGGTCTGGGTCGACCTCCATGACTACGACGGGGTGTCCGACTTCCACGAGCCGTTCGTGCTCGCGGCCGACGTCGTCTTCATGAACGACGACCGCACCGACGACCCGTGGGCGCTGATGGCGGCATGTCTGCGTCGCGGCCCGCGCATCGCGGTGTGCACGCGGGGTCCGCGGGGCGCGATCGCCCTGGACGCCGCGGGGCGCAGGTTCGAGACCGCGGCGGTGCCCACGACGGTCGTCGATACGAACGGCGCCGGTGACGCGTTCGCCGCCGGGTTCCTGCGCGTGTTCCTCGGCGGGTCCGACCTCGACGCGTGCCTCTCGGGCGGCGTCACCCAGGCCGCCGTCGCGCTCGCGACCGGCCACCTGCATCCGCTCGTCGAGCAGGCTCTCGCCCGGAGGTGAGTCAGTGACCGGTGTCCTGCTGCAGGGCGGACGCGTTGCGGATGAAGAGGATGATCCAGGTGAACACGAGGATGCCCGCGACGAGCTCGACCGCGGTGAGCGTGTAGTAGCCGACGGCGAAGAACACCGCCAGCACGAGGA
>JBEVLS010000324.1:0-9512 GCA_040509015.1 Microbacterium sp. | reverse complement strand
CGGCGCGCTCGCCCACTGGGGTCAGAGCGAGGTCGTGCCCGTCGGCGCCGCCGACTCGCAGGGGGTCGAGCGGCTGAGATCACTGTGGAGTGCGCGGCACGCGATCCGCGACGAGGCATCCCGGCGCCGGGCGTCCCACCGCGCAGCGACGTCCGCCTGGTGGGACGAGGTGGCGGCCGTGTTCGGGTGACGTGTGCGGAGCGCCCTCCATGTCACGGCCGACGACCCCATCGAGGTTCACGGACGGGGGGTCCTTCGTCACTCTCCACCCGAGCCGACGGGCTCCGCGACCGGCGCGGCGCGCACGCGGCGCACCGCGAGCGACAGCACCGCCGCGATGACGCACAGCGCCGCACCGCCCCACCACGCGTACGTGTACTCGCCGAACACGTCGCGGATGACGCCCGCGCCGAGCGCCGCGACGGCGGCACCGACCTGGTGCGCGGCGAACACCCATCCGAAGACGATCGTGCCCCGTTCGCCGAAGATCTCCCGGCACAGCGCCGCGGTCGGCGGCACCGTCGCGACCCAGTCGAGGCCGTAGATCACGATGAACAGCACCATGCTCGGATGCACCATGTCGCTCAGCAGCCAGGGGAGCAGCAGCAGACCGACGCCGCGGAAGACGTAGTAGGCGACGAGAAGCTTGCGCGGGTCGAACTTGTCGGTCAGCCAGCCCGAGGCGATCGTGCCGGCGATGTCGAAGACGCCCACCAGTGCGAGCAGCCCCGCAGCGGTGGTCGTCGCCATGCCGTGGTCGTGCGCGGACGGGATGAAGTGGATGCCGATGAGGCCGTTGGTCGTTGCTCCGCAGATGGCGAAGGCGATCGCGAGCGCCCAGAACGACTTGTGCTTCGCGGCGAAGGCGAGTCCTTCGAAGGCGCGACGGGCGGCGCCGCCGACGGCGCGGGGCGGGGGTGCGAAGGTCGCCGGATCGGCGCCGTAGGGCAGCACCCCGCGGTCGGCGGGGTAGTCCCTCATCACGAACCAGACGACCGGCACCGCGAGGAGTGCCGCAGCCGCGACCAGGAGGGATGCGGGGCGCCAGCCTGCCGTCTCGGCGAGGGCGGCGACGGGCGGCAGGAAGATGAGCTGACCGGTGGCGGATCCCGCCGTGAGCACCCCCATCACGAGGCCGCGGCGGGTCACGAACCAGCGGTTGGCGATCGTCGCCGCCAGCACGAGCGCCATCGAGCCGGTGCCGAGGCCGATCAGCACACCCCAGAAGACGACGAGCTGCCACGACGCCGTCATGAGCACGCTGCCGCCGGCGCCGAGAGCGACGAGCACCAGGGCGGTGGCGATGACCTGGCGGATCCCGAAGCGATCCATGAGCGCGGCGGCGAACGGCGCCGTGAGCCCGTAGAGGAGGAGGTTGATGCTGACGGCGAGCGACATGACCGTCGTCGACCATCCGAACTCCTCGTGGAGGGGCACCATCAGGGCGCCGGGCGCGGCGCGGAACCCGGCCGCGGCCAGGAGTGCGACGAACGCGACGGCGGCGACCCACCAGGCCGGGTGGATGCGCCGGATCACGCGGCGACGCCCGGTGCGAAGGGTGCGCCGCCCCGGATGCTCTGGCGAGCCCAGGTCGTCGACGTCGCGTCGAGCGGGCGGGCGCAGTCGGTGCACCAGTCGGCCGAGGACTCCGCGCCGCAGCGCGCACATGCGATCGTCAGGCCCCACGGCCCGCCGGGGTCGACGGCGCGGGTGAAACGGGCGTAGGCGTGCAGGATCGGCAGGGTGCGAGCCCCGGCATCCGTCAGTCGGTACCCGCCCGTGGCCTCGTGCACGACCAGTCCCGCCCCGGTCATGGTGCGCAGTCGACGGGAGAGCACGCTGTCGGCGGCGCCCGTGGCCTCCCTCAGCTCATCGAAGCGCGAGCGTCCCGAGAACAGCTCGCGCAGCACGACGAGCACCCACGGATCGGCGAGCACGTCGGCGGCGCGGGCGATGGGACACGGCGAGGACGACCAGTCCGAGCGGAGGGGCATGCGGCAACTTTCTTGAAGAAAGCGCCTCCTGTCAAGTCGATCAGCCGTCGAGAGCGCAGATCTCGGCCATCTCCGCCAGGTAGTCCTCGATCGGGGCGAGCCCGGCCGCGGACCGGCGCTCGTCGAGCCCGTCCTCGTCGCGGATCGGTGTCGCGGGCTCGGGTCCGTCCTCGCCGCACCCGACCTGCGTGCCGTACAGCTGAGGGCGACCCTCGCCGACGGCGA
Source organism: Microbacterium sp. (assembly GCA_040509015.1). GTDB lineage: Bacteria > Actinomycetota > Actinomycetes > Actinomycetales > Microbacteriaceae > Microbacterium. The sequence goes on along the minus strand of JBEVLS010000324.1, from coordinate 7,293 downwards.
CGCGGTCTTCGAGGTAGGCGAGATTGCCCGGTGACGCATCGTCGGCCGCCACCGCCGCGCGCAGCAGGTCGAGCGCGTCGGACTGGAACCCGGGCTCGAGGTCGGAATGCTGCGCGATCGCCCACGCGGCATCCTCGCCGTCCTCGCCCACGAGCGAGATCCCCGGCCAGCCGTGCTCCGCGACGAGCTCCTTCAGGCGCTCGGTGCGAGCGCCGTCGCCGTCGAACGTCCCTTCGGCGCGGACGCGCTGGTCTTCCGCGAGCATCGCGAGCAGCTCGGCCCGCAGCGTCTCGTCCACGGCATCCGACACCGTGTGCGTCGGCGTCGGCGTCGGCGCGGCCGTCGCGGTCGGCGAGGGGGAGGGCGGTGCGGATGCCGCCGCGCAGCCGGCGAGCGCGAGGATCAGTGCCGCGGTGGCGAGTGCGGTCGCGCGCCGCGACACGTCACACCGCCTGCTCGACGGGGGCGGGGGCATCGGCCGTGCCGCGCACTCCCGTGATGGCGGCCTCCACGACCGCGGCGGCGAGCGCGTCGATGACGGGCTCGGGCTGCCAGCGGACGGGGCCGTGGACGGCGATGTCGGCGAATCCGTGGACGGCCGACCAGCACGCCCACTCGGCGAGGGGCCGACGGGACTCCTGAAGCGCGCCGGAGGCCACCATGCCGTCGAGGGTGTCCATGAGCAGCTGGAACGGCGCCACCACCTCGTCGTCGAGTGTGACGATGCCCGCGTTGGCCTGGGTGTCCTGCGTGAAGAACGCGAGCTCGAACCAGCCGCGCTCCGCACGCGCGAAATCGATGTAGGCGAGACCGACCCGGCGGAGCCGCTCGATCGAGGCGTTCGCGGGATCGAGGTCGTCGGGAGTGGCCGCGACGCGATCGGCGATCGCCTGGGCGAGAGCACGCTGCGATTGCGCAGCGACGGCGTGCACGAAGTCCTCGCGGTCGGCGAAGTGGCGGTATGCGGCGTTGGGTGAGACGCCCACGGCGCGCGTCACCTCGCGCATCGACACCGCCGCCGGACCGCCGGTGCGTGCGAGCTCGAGGCCTTCGGCGAGGAGCGCCTGTCGGAGGTCGCCGTGATGATACGAGCGTGCGTCCGCATCGACCATTGCGACTCCTTCCGACGGTGTGTACGGTGTCAACATAGATGTGAACGGTGTACACATCAATCCTATCCGATGGGATGCCGCACCCCGCCGACCCGCCCGTGAGGACGACGAATGACGAACGCCAGCGCCGAACCGGCGCAGTACGCACCAGGAGCCCGCACCCTGCGCAGCTTCTACCAGGTGCTCGCCAACACCGCCGTGGCGAACGTCACCTCGAGCTATCTCTGGTGGGCGCTGACGTTCTGGGCCTACCTCGAGACGAAGTCCGTCCTCGCGACGGCGATCATCGGCGGTTCGTACATGCTGCTCGTGGCCGTCTTCGGCGTCGTCTTCGGCGTGATCGTCGACCACTTGAAGAAGAAGGCCGTCATGGTGCTCTCGAGCATGGTGACGCTCATCACCTACCTGCTCGCCGGCGCCCTCTACCTCTCCTTCCCCGAGTCGGTGCTCATCGACTGGGGCGGACCCTGGTTCTGGGTCTTCGCCGGAGTGATCCTCATCGGCGGGGTCGTCGAGAATCTCCGCAACATCGCGCTGTCGACCACGGTGACGCTGCTGGTGCCCGCCGATCGCCGCGACCGTGCCAACGGTCTCGTCGGCACCGTGCAGGGCATCGCCTTCATGGTCACCTCGGTGTTCTCGGGACTGTCGGTGGGGCTGTTGGGCATGGGATGGACCGTGGTCATCGCGATCGCCGCCACCGGCGTCGCGCTCGTCCATCTCCTGTTCGTCTCGATCCCGGAGCGCGGCATCGCGCACGTCGAGGGGGCGCCCAAGAACTACGGGTTCCGCGGCGTCATCCCCGCCGTCGTGGCGGTGCCGGGGCTGCTCGCGCTCATCCTGTTCTCGACCTTCAACAACCTCGTCGGCGGCGTCTTCATGGCGCTGATGGATCCCTACGGCCTGACGCTCTTCTCGGTCGAGATGTGGGGCATCGTGCTCGGTGTCACGAGCTTCGGCTTCATCATCGGCGGCGGTCTCGTCGCGAAGTTCGGACTGGGCAAGAACCCCGTCCGCACGATGCTCGTCGTCAACATCGGCATCGCCGTGCTGGGCATGACCTTCGCGATCCGCGAGGTCTGGTGGGTCTACGGTCTCGGCATCCTGATCTTCATGTGCCTCATGCCGATCGCCGAGGCGTCCGAGCAGACCATCGTGCAGCGGGTCGTGCCCTTCGAGAAGCAGGGCCGTGTGTTCGGCTTCGCGGCGAGCGTCGAATCGGCCGCGGCCCCGCTGTCGTCGTTCCTCATCGGCCCGCTCGCGCAGTTCTGGCTCATCCCCTACATGAACACCGTCGAGGGGCAGCAGACCTGGGGGTGGCTGCTCGGCCCCGGCGAAGCCCGGGGAATCGCGCTGGCCTTCATGGGCGCGAGCGCCGTGCTGCTCGTCGTCGTGCTGCTCGCCTTCGTCTCCAAGCCCTACCGGCGCCTCTCCGAGGCCTACGCCGACGCACCCCCCTCGCTCGCGACCGAGAGCGAGGACGGGAGTGGCGGCGACGATACGACGGATGCCGCGCCCGCGGCATCCGCAGAAGAGGAGGAGGTCTCTCGATGACCACCGACACCACCGCGGCGGCACTGCCGCCCGTCGTCAGCGCCGACCAGTGGCGCCGCGAGCTCGACGCCCTGCGCGTGCGCGAGAAGGCCGCGACGCGCGAACTCGACGCGATAGCCGCCCAGCGTCGGCGACTGCCCATGGTCGAACTGCCCGACTACACGCTCGAAGGGCCGGACGGACCCGTGCGACTCGTCGACGTGTTCGACGGGCGCTCCCAGCTCATCGTCTACAGCCACATGTGGTCGGACGGCAAGGAATGGCAGTGCGGCGGATGCACGGGGTTCACCTCGCAGTACACGCGTCTGGACTTCCTCGAGCCCTACGACGCGCGATTCGTCGTCGTGACGCAGGGCCCGATCGCCGAAGCCCTGGCCTATCGCGAGAAGGTCGGCAACCGCATGGACTGGTACTCCACGGCGGACAGTCCGTTCGGAGCCGACATGGGCGCGCCGCCGAACGCCGGCTTCGCGGTCAACGTCTTCGTGCGCGACGGCGACACCGTCTACCGCACGTGGCACACCGACGGGCGCGGCACCGAGCAGCTGAGCCACACGTTCCCCCTGGTCGACCTTCTGCCGTGGGGCCGGCAGGAGGAGTGGCAGGACTCGCCCGAAGGGTGGCCCCAGGGAAGCACCGGCGAGAAGTGGCTCGGCTCGAAGGACATCGCCCGTCTCTACGGGACGTGACCTCACGGGCCGTCGAGGAACCTCTGCCACCCGTCGGCGTCGGCGTGCTCGAAGATCAGGTTCGTCTCGGTGTGGGCGACGGCCGGATGCCCCGTGAGGTGGGTCAGGACGAATTCGCGCAGCTCACCGGAGTCGCGCGCGAGCACGTGCAGCAGGAAGTCGTCGGCCCCTGCCATGTGGAAGATGCTCACCACTCCGGGAAGCGAGGGTGCGCTCCGGCGGAAGGCGTCGATCTCGGCTCGCGCGTGCGTGACGAGCCGGATCGCGATGAGGGCCTGAACCGTGGCGCCGAGCAGGTCGGGGTCGAGCTCCGCACGGTACCCGCGGACGACGCCGTTCGCCTGCAGGCGGCGCAACCGCAGCGAGACGGTCGACTCGGCGATGCCGAGTCCCGCGGCGAGTGTCGCGCCGGACGCCCTCGCGTTCGACGACAGCGCTCGCAGGAGCGCACGGTCGGTTCGGTCGAGGTCAAGCTTCTGCGCCACCGGGGTCTCCTCCGCGTCGAGGGATGGACGATCTGCGACCAGAATGACCGCTGCTGCACGATCCTCGAGTGCGATTGAGGCTACCGCGAGAATCTGCTCTCCTCGAGTCATGCATCACCAGGATCAACGCCTCGAGACACGCGCTGTGCACGGGGGCATGGCAGGACTCCGCGAAGCCGGCACCCACGTGCCCCCGATCGAGTTCTCCACCACGAATCCGCTCCCCGACGTCGAGGTGGGCGGTCTGTCGTATGAGGAGCTCGCCACCGGCCACGACCTCGGCCCCGGCCGCAGCGCCGTCTACCAGCGTCTCTGGCAGCCCGGCGTGGCGCGATTCGAGGATGCTCTCGCCGGGCTCGAGGGCACCGACGGCGCTGTCGCCTTCTCGACCGGCATGGCGGCGCTCACCGCCTGCCTGATCGCGACGGTCTCGGCGGGCAAGCCCCACATCGTGGCGGTGCGACCGCTCTACGGCGGATCGGACCACGTGCTCGAGAGCGGGCTTCTCGGCACCGAGGTGACCTGGTCGACGGTCGCCGACATCGCGCGCGACGTGCGCCCCGACACCGGACTGGTCATCGTCGAGACCCCGGCCAACCCCACGCTCGAGCTCTGCGATCTCGACGCCGTCGTCGCGGCAGCGGGCGACGTGCCCGTGCTCGTCGACAACACGTTCGCGACGCCCGTGCTGCAGCAGCCCGCGCGTCACGGCGCGACGCTCGTGCTGCACAGCGCCACGAAGTATCTCGGCGGGCACGGCGACGCGATGGGAGGCGTCGTCGCGGCGCCGACCGCATGGGTGGAGCACCTGCGTCGCATCCGAGCGCTCACCGGAGGGCTTCTGCATCCGATGGGCGCCTATCTCCTTCATCGGGGACTGCGGACGCTGCCGATCCGCGTGCGCGCCCAGCAGGAGACCGCGAGGATCCTCGCCGACCGGATCAGCGCTCATGACGCGGTCGCGCGCGTCCACTACCCGGGACTCCCCGGCCAGGACCCGCACGGACTGCTCGGCCGGCAGCTCGCAGGACCCGGATCGATCATCGCGATCGACCTCGCCGGGGGCTACGACGCGGCTGCCCGGTTCACCGAGTCGTGTCGGCTCGTCACCCACGCGGTCTCGCTCGGCGGCGTCGATTCGCTCGTGCAGCACCCGGCGTCGCTGACGCACCGTCCTGTCGTGGGAGACGCGAAGCCGGGCGCAGGGATCGTGCGTCTGTCGATCGGACTGGAACACGTCGACGACCTCGCCGGCGACATCCTCGCCGCGCTCGACGACGCCGAGCGGGTCACCGTCCCGCTCGAACTCCGGCCCGAGGGACTCCTGCCGACGAGCTGAGCGACGTCAGAACGTGCGGTGCTCCCGGTAGTAGTCCAGCAGTGCGCGGGTCGACGCATCCTGCGCGGCGAGCGCCTCGGCGTCGCCCTCGATCGCGGGCGCGATCTGCAGCGCGAGCTGCTTGCCGAGCTCGACGCCCCACTGGTCGAACGAGTTGATGCCCCAGATCGTGCCCTGCGTGAACGTGATGTGCTCGTACAGCGCGACGAGCTGGCCCACGACCGCCGGGGTCAGAGCCGGGGCGAAGATCGACGTCGTGGGTCGGTTGCCCGCGAACGTGCGGGCGGCGACGAGGGCTCCGGTCGTGCCCTCGGCCTCGACCTCTTCGGCGGTCTTGCCGAAAGCCAGGGCCTTGGTCTGCGCCAGGAAGTTCGCGAGGAACAGTCCGTGCACATCGCGCCCGTCGTCGTCGAGCGGGTACGCCGGGTTGGCGACGGCGATGAAGTCGGCCGGGATCAGCCGCGTGCCCTGATGGATGAGCTGGTAGAACGCGTGCTGCCCGTTCGTGCCGGGCTCGCCCCAGAACACCTCGCCGGTGTCGGTGGTGACGGGCGTGCCGTCCCAGCGCACCGACTTGCCGTTGGACTCCATCGTGAGCTGCTGGAGGTAGGCGGGGAAGCGGTGCAGCTGCTGCGCGTACGGGAGCACGGCGTGCGACTGGGCGCCGAGGAAGTTGGTGTACCAGACGTTGAGGAGCCCCATCAGCACCGGGACGTTCTCGGCGAGCGGCGTGGTGCGCACGTGTTCGTCGACGGCGTGGAAGCCTGCGAGCAGTTCATCGAACACGTCGGGACCCAGCGCGATCGCCAGGGACAGGCCGATCGCGGAATCGACCGAGTAGCGGCCGCCGACCCAGTCCCAGAAGCCGAACGCGTTCGCGGGATCGATGCCGAACGCGGCGACCTTGTCGAGGGCCGTCGAGACGGCGACGAAGTGGTGGGCGACGGCATCCGTCTTCGCCGCATCGGCGTCCTCGATCGCGCCCGCCTCGATCAGCCCCGCCCACAGCCAGTCCCGCGCGAGGCGCGCGTTGGTGAGGGTCTCGAGGGTGGTGAAGGTCTTGGATGCGACGATGAACAGCGTCGTCTCCGGGTCGAGGTCGGCGGTCTTCTGCGCGATGTCGGTCGGGTCGATGTTGGAGACGAACCGCGCCTCGATGCCGGCATCGGCGTAGGGCTTGAGGGCCTCGAAGATCATCACGGGTCCGAGATCCGACCCTCCGATGCCGATGTTGACGACGTGGGTGACGCTCTTGCCGCTCACCCCGCGCCAGTCGCCCGAGCGGACTTTGTCCGCGAACGCGGAGAGGGCATCGAGCACGCCGTGGACATCGGTGTCGATGCGCTGACCGTCGACCACGAGTTCAGGGGAGATGCCCTCCGGGCGGCGCAGCGCGGTGTGCAGGACGGCGCGGTCCTCGGTGGTGTTGATGTGATCGCCTGCGAGCATGCGCGCGTAGCGCTCGGCCACGCCGGTCTGCTCGGCCAGGCGCACGAGCGCTGCCAGGATCTCGTCGTCGACGAGGTTCTTGGAGAGGTCGACGTGCAGGTCGACGAGCTGCTTCGTGAAACGGTCGACCCGCTGAGGATCGTCGGCGAACCAGCCGCGCAGGTCTGGCTGCAGTGCTGAACGGAGGGCGTCGAGCTCGGCCCAGGCAGCGGTGGATGTCGGATCGATCGGAGCGCTCATGCTCTCAACGCTAGCGCCGGTCGCACCGGGAAAGGGATAGGGCCGATCGGAGAGGCTTCCGACCGGCCCTTGTCCCTTGCACCAAGAGTCCTGCAATCACATGCGGTCGTTGCCACAGCAAACAACTTCCGTGGTTGAACTCTATAACGAGGAGGTAACGAAAGGGAAGGGGGTGCCGTTATCTTTTCGTGATTTTCTTTCGCGACAGTCGGGAGCGCCGCCCGGGTCGCCCTCAGTCCAGGTCGTGGGCGGCCCGGTCAAGCTTCCGACGCGCCTGGTCCAGGCCCGCGAGGATCTCGGTCGCGTTCGCCCGCGCCCGCGCGGCGGCCGCCTCCAGGTCGGTGGCCTCCTGCCCGCGGTGCTGCGCGAGTCCGGCTTCGTGTTCCAGCTCGTCGGCCAGCAGCACGGCATCGCGGTGGTCGCCG
>JBEVLS010000323.1:0-3058 GCA_040509015.1 Microbacterium sp. | reverse complement strand
ACGCGCCCGTGCCGTCGACGATCTCGGACTCGGGCTTGAACTCCTCGCAGCCCACGCAGTACAGCGCCTCGTACTCGCCCGCGTAGATGTAGCCGCGGTCGTAGATGGCCTGCACGAACTGCTTGACGCGCTCCTCGTGGCGCTCCTGCGTCGTGCGGATGAAGTCGTCGTTGGCGACGTCGAGGGTCTTCAGCAGCGGGAACCAGGCCTCGGTGACGAGCTTGTCGACCCATTCCTGCGGCGTGACGTTGTTGGCCGACGCGGCACGCATCATCTTCTGACCGTGCTCGTCGGTGCCCGTCAGCATCCACGTGTCGTCGCCCGCCTGGCGATGCCAGCGCGCGAGCGTGTCGACGGCCACGGTGGTGTAGCCGTGGCCGATGTGGGGCACGTCGCTCGGATAGTAGATCGGCGTCGTGATGTAGAAGCTGCGGCCGGAAGTCACCCGATGATTCTAGTTCGGCCGGATGCCGCGCCCTCGCGTGTGTCGATCGGCGGTCTCGGCGCCCGCGGAGGGCTCCCGTTCGTCACAGTGCGCGGTCAGGCGCTCTCGCGGATGACGAGCGTCGTGGGAAGGACGACCGGCTGCCTCGGCACGCCGTTGATGACGTCGAGCAGCATCTCGACCATCTTCGCGCTGATCTCGGCCCAGGGCTGGCGCATCGTCGTCAGCGGCGGATCGTGCGTCGCGGCGAGGCCGGAGTCGTCGAAGCCGGCGACGGCGATGTCTTCGGGCACTCGTCGTCCGAGCCTGCGTGCCGCGGCCACTGCGCCGACGGCCATGACGTCGGATGCCGCGAACACCGCGTCGATGTCGGGAGCCCGCTCGAGCAGGCGCGTCATCGCCGCGGCGCCGGCGTCGCGGTCGTAGGTGTCCTGCTCGACGAGGTCGGGGTCGAACCGATCGCCCATCTCCTCACGGAAGCCCTCGAGCCGGTAGCGACCGCCGGGGGTGTCGTTGGGCCCCGTGATGATCGCGATGCGCTCGTATCCGCGATCCAGCAGGTGCCGCGTCATCACGCGCGCCGAGTCCTCCTCGAGCACCGACACGGTCGGGACGTAGGCGTGCTCGCCGAGCGGGATGCCGCTGCACACCGTGGGCACGCCCGCCGAGACCAGCGACGTCAGGAGGGTGTTGGATTCGTGGGACGAGATCAGCAGCACGCCGTCGACGTGTCCGGCACGCACGTAGTGCTCGATGTTCGCCTGGGCGACCTCGGTGTCGGCGACGAGCAGGACGAGCGTCATGTCGCGATCAGCGAGCGCCTGCGTCGCCCCGCGCAGGAGCAGCGCGAACGTCGGGTCGGAGAACAGGAGGTGCTGGGACTCGGTGAGCAGGAACGCGATCGAGTTCGAGCGTCCGGTGGCGAGGCTGCGCGCGTGGTGGTTGGTCGTGTAGCCCGTGCGGCGGATGGCGTCGTCGACGGCTTCGCGCGCATCCGGGGACACCCAGTGCCCGCCGTTGATGACGCGCGACACGGTACCGCGGGACACGCCGGCCGCCGCCGCCACGTCGCGGATCGTCGGACGGCGGTGGGATGCTGCGTTCTCCGCCACGCGGTGACTCTACCGGTGCTTCGGGCGCGCGTCGGGCGCGCACCCCTGGGACCGGTCACAGTTTCGTAACGGCGGTGGCGACCCCGAGCTCGGCGGTTTACGCTGGCAGAGTTCCAACTGGGACCGGTCACAGTCGACGCAGGACGTGCCCGCAGCTCCCCCCGATACACGAGGACTACGTCAATGACGCCGACACCCGTCTGGCCGGATCTGCCGGGCATCGCCTACGGCGGCGACTACAACCCCGAGCAGTGGCCGCGTGAGACGTGGCACGAAGACGTCGCGCTCATGCGCGAAGCGGGGGTCAACCTCGTCAGCGTCGGCATCTTCTCGTGGGCGCTCCTCGAGACCAGCGAAGGGGTCTTCGACTTCTCCTGGCTCGACGAGATCATCGACCTGCTGCACGCGAACGGCATCGCCGTCGACCTCGGCACGCCGACCGCCTCGCCGCCCGCGTGGTTCTTCGCCGCCTATCCCGATGCGCGCGTCGTGACGCGCGACGGGGTGACGATGGGCTTCGGATCCCGCGGAATGGTGTCGCACTCGTCGCCCGAGTACCGCGCGGCCTCCGTGCGCATCGCCACCGAACTGGCCACCCGCTATGCGGACCACCCCGCTGTCGTGCTCTGGCACGTGCACAACGAGTACGGAACGCCCACGAGCGACGACTACTCCGCCAACGCCGTGCGCGAGTGGCGACTCTGGCTGCAGGAGCGCTACGGATCGCTCGACGCGCTCAACGCCGCATGGGGCACCGCCTTCTGGGGCCAGCACTACGGCGAGTGGGAGCACGTCGGAGCCCCCGCCGCCACTCCGACGACGGCGAACCCCGCCCAGCGGCTCGACTTCGCGCGCTTCACCGATCACCAGCTGCGCGCCTGCTTCATCGGCGAGCGCGACGCGATCCGCGCGCACTCCGACAAGCCGATCACCACCAACTTCATGGCCAACCAGCACAACGGATGCGACCTGTGGGCGTGGGCCCGCGAGGTCGACATCGTGTCGGACGACCACTACCTCACGGCGGCCGACGAAGAAGCCGAGATCGGGCTGGCCATCGCCGCCGACCTCTCGCGCTCGGTCGGCGGGGGCAAGCCCTGGATCCTGATGGAGCACTCGACCTCGGCGGTCAACTGGCAGCCGCGCAACGTCGCCAAGCGCCCCGGAGAGATGGCGCGCAACTCGCTGTCCCACTTCGGCCGCGGTGCCGACGGCATCCTGTTCTTCCAGTGGCGCGCCTCTCGCTCGGGCGCCGAGAAGTTCCACTCCGCGATGCTCCCGCACGCCGGGACGGGATCCCGGGTCTTCCGCGAGGTCGTCGACCTCGGCGCGAAGCTCGACCGACTCGCCGAGGCCCGCGGGTCGCGTGTGGTGTCCGACGTGGCGATCCTGTGGGACTTCGAGTCCTTCTGGGCGCAGGACCTCGAGTGGCGCCCGTCGGACGACCTCGACCACGACGAGCGCATCCGCGCGTTCTACGAGCGTCTGTGGCGCGACGGCA
>JBEVLS010000322.1:0-5582 GCA_040509015.1 Microbacterium sp. | reverse complement strand
GCTTCGTTCTGTCGGGTCACCCGCTGGAACCACCGCGGCCACGACGCGGCGTCGGCGGCGGCGCCGGTGTCCTTCACGCGTTCGGCGATGATCGAGTCGATCAGCGCCTGTTCGCGGCGGCGCTTCGCGGGCAGCCGCACACTCCCGATCAGCAGGAACAGCACGATGCCGACGTAGGGGATCAGGAAGATCGCGAGGAGCCACGCCATCGCGGCGGTGGGCTTGCGTCCCTTCGGAACGAGGATCAGCGCCGCGACTTTGATCGCCAGGTCGACGAGGAAGGCGATCGTCCACCAGAGGTTCGCGGCGAGAAGGGAGTCCATGAGCTACATCATGGCCCTGTGCTCTGCGGCGGCCGTCACCCTCATCGAGGGATTCGCATCGCGCGGTCAGGACGGGTCGAGCCGCAGCACGTCGGCGCTCTCGTCGAGCGTCAGGTCGTCCACGACCCGGAGCGACCGGGCGAGGTCGTCGATCGAGCCGCTGACCGTGCCGAATCGCTCCCGGTCGGCGCACACCGCGTTGACGGTGACGATGTGGGTCACGGTGTCCCAGGTGTACGTCGCGAACGGCGGTGTGCGCGGGTCGGACGGCAGCGGCATCGCGAGCTTCTCACCCGTGCCGAGGTAGGTGCCCCGGAACGACTCGGTGTCGTCGTACTCCATGGGCATCATCGCGCGCGCCGTCCGCAGCTGGGGCGTGGCCTCCTGCAGCTGCGCCATCACGACGACGAGCTCGGGGTCGGCCTTCCACACCCACACGAGCACGCGACCGGCGGCCCGGCGCATCAGGAACGGCGTCGCCTGGCTCATCGCCCACGCCGCCACTGAGCTGCCGGGGCGCGCATCGGCGCCCATCGCGCGGTTCGCCTGCGCCAGCAGCATGCGGATCGCGGCCTTGCGGTGGCGTCGCCCGCGCCATCCCAGGGATTCGGTGACGGGCACCCACAGGGTCGGGTCGGCGTCGGCCTGAAGTCGAGGCATGGTCCCAGCGTAGGCGGCTCGTGCTCCCGGGCTCGAAAGGCGCCCTCGGGTACAGTGGAGCCGGCGCGCGAGCACTCTTGCGCGCGCCTCCGCCGCACAGACAGGCCGCATTCTCCGTGACCGAATCCGCGACGCCCGACGACACGTCCCCCGACGCCGTGAACACCCGGCCGCTGTCGATCCTGATCGGCGCCGACACTTTTCTTCCTCACGTCAACGGCGCCGCCCGCTTCGCCGAGCGTCTCGCGGCGGGCCTCGTCGGCCGCGGCCACGACGTCCACGTCATGGCGCCCAGCGCCGGACACCGCAACCACGGCACGTTCCAGGAGGTCATCGAGGGCGAGACCATGACCGTGCACCGTCTGCCCTCCTGGCGCTGGCCTCCGCACGACTGGCTCACGTTCGTCCTGCCGTGGATGTCGAAGCACTACGCCCGCAAGGCGCTCGACGAGGTGAACCCCGACGTCGTGCACATCCAGTCGCACATCGTGATCGGGCGCGGGCTCGCCCGCGAGGCGCGCAAGCGCGGCATCCCCGTCGTCGCGACGAACCACGTGATGGCCGAGAACGTCGTCGACTTCACGACCCTCCCGCCGGTGCTCGACAAGGTCGTGGTCAAGCTCGCGTGGGACGACGCGAAGCGCACGTTCGATCTCACCCGGGCCGTCACCACTCCCACGCGCAAGGCCGCGGACTTCCTCGAGGCGACGATCCGCATCCACGACGTCATCCCGATCTCGTGCGGCATCGAGGCGCGCAACTACACCGCCGACCTCACGCCGCGCGACGCGAACCGCATCGTCTTCGTGGGGCGGCTGACCACCGAGAAGCAGATCGACGTCATCCTGCACGCGCTGACGAAGCTCGACCCCGCCCTCGATGTCACCTTCGACGTCGTCGGCAAGGGCGACCAGCAGCGCAACCTCGAGCGGCTGACCGCCGAGCTCGGTCTGCAGGAGCGCGTGCGGTTCCACGGCCGCACCCCCGACGAGGAGCTCCGGGCCTACCTCACGAACGCGAGCGTCTTCGTGATCGCCTCGATCGCCGAGCTGCAGTCCATCGCGACGATGGAGGCCATGGCGTCGGGACTGCCGATCGTCGCCGCCGACGCCGTCGCCCTGCCGCACCTCGTGCACGACGGCGAGAACGGCTACCTGTTCACCCCTGGTGACGCCGACGATCTCGCCGCGAAGATCACGACGGTGCTGACGCAGTCCGGGCAGGAGCGGCTGCGGATGCAGCAGGCCTCCCTCGACGGCGTCAAGGTGCACGACATGCAGCGCACCCTCGACACGTTCGAGGCGCTGTACCGCGACGAACCGCTGCCGGAGTAGCCGTCGTGCACGTCGTGATGTTCGGCGACCAGCACGTCGAGACCCTCGGCGGGGCCCAGGTGTCGATGCGGCTGCAGCGGCGGTTCCTCGAGAAGGCCGGGCACACCGTGACGATCGTGGCGCCGGCCGTGCACGGCCCGAGGGGCCGATCGATCGCGCCGGACCACGCGTACGTCGATCTGCCGTCGATACCGGTCACGGTCGATCGGGAGTACTCGATGTCATGGCCCGGAAGGCGCACCGATCGACGGGTGGATGCCGCGCTCGCCGCGCGCCCGCCGGTGGACGTCGTGCACGTCCAGGCCGACTTCTGGGGCGCGTTCATCGGCTATCGGTATGCCGCGCGGCACCGTCTGCCGGTCGTCCACACGATGCACAACCGCCTCGACGTGGGGATCGAGGCGACCGCCCCGTTCCCCGGGCTCGTGCTGCGGGCGCTGAACGCCTGGCAGCGCCGCTCCATCGCCGCCTCGACGCCGGGACGCGACGGGTGGGCGTTCCTGCGCAGGTTCGCCGGGCGTGCGGATGCCGTCACCGCGCCGTCGACGCACTTCGCCCGCCGTCTCGAGGCCCACGGAGTGGTGCCCGGGGGAGCGCCGTCCACCGGTGCCGTCGACGTGATCTGGAACGGGATCGACGACGACATCCTGGACGCCGCCCTTCGACAGGCTCAGGGACCGGGAAGTGGGGCTCAGGGACCGGAGAGCGGGGCCCGGGGGTCGGAGGGCGCGGCGCCGGGGCCGGGGCGCGGACCGAGGCCGAAGTTCGTGTGGCTCGGCCGGATGAGCCCCGAGAAGCGGCTGCTCCCGTTCCTCGAGGCCGTCGCGGCATCGCGGATCGACGCCGACGTCGAGGTGATCGGGGGCGGCGGTCAGCTGAGCGCTGCGCGACGACTCGTCGAGAGGCTCCGCCCCCGCGCGTCGGTCGACTTCGCCGGTCGCCTTCCGTACGCCGAGACGCTGCGGCGGATCGGTTCGGCGGACGCCGTCGTGCAGACATCGATCGGCTTCGAGACCCAGGGCATGACGATCTTCGAGGCGGCCACCCTCGGTACGCCCTCGATCGTGAGCGATCCGGATCTCGCCTCCGAGCTCGGGTCGGGCTTCTGGGCGGTCGGCGGCGGCGTCGACGAGCCCCCGGCAACGCCCGACGCGTCGATCGAAGGCCTCGCCGAGGCGCTGCGCAGCGCGGCATCCGACATCTCGGCCGGAACCGCGGTCGCTCCGGATCCGTCGCTGCGCGAGCGGTTCCGCCAGTCGTCGCGGACGGCCGCGATGATCGACGTCTACCAGCGCGTCCTGCGGTGACCCGCGATCAGAATGCGCCGAAGAGGTCGAACAGCACGGGGTAGAGCAGGCCGCTGATCGATCCCGCCAGAGCCATCGCGCCGATGCCCGTGCCGATGCCCGCCGCGACCTTGCTGCTCCCCGAGCGCGACACGATGCCGGCGATGCCCAGCCCGATGGCGGCGAGGGCGAGTCCGATGTTGAGGAAGGCCGTGACGATGCCGAGGGCGCTGATCGCCCCGACGCCGCCGGTGGCGATGGCCTGCGCCTGCAGGATCACGTTCACGAACATCCAGACGATCAGGACGATGCCGAGGATGAGCGAGATGAGCCCGGGCACGCTGCGACTCGGGGTGGGTCGTCCCTGAGGCTGGCCGGCAGCGGGATAGCCCGTCGGAAGGACATAGCCCGTGGGCTGACCGGCGTACGGCTGCGGCGCCGCGAAGGCGGGCGTGGGGGCGGAAGGCTGCTGCGGAGTGGGAGACGGGGTCGACATGAGTGGCCTCTCGTTCGCGTACGAGACGAGTCTAGGCACGTCGACCCCGTCTCCGACGAGGCGGATGGGATCAGGGGAGTCGCGTGCGATCCGTGGGGATCGGGCGATATCCGTCGCTGCGCAGGGCGTTGACGGTGGCGGCGACCGCGAGGGCCGCGAGGGCTGAGATGACGATCACGATGAACATGGCAGTCACGCTACGCTTGCGCTTGGACTGCCACGAGTGGCAGGATAGCCACAGATCGATCGATTACTGCCACCATCCGCCGTCACTCCGGGAGCCACCATGAAGACCGTCGCCGTCATCGTCCAAGACGGATTCGCGCCCTTCGAATTCGGCTTGGCCTGCGAGGCTTTCGGGCTCGACCGCTCGGCGGACGGCATCCCGAACTTCGACTTCCGCATCGTGACCCCCGAACCCGGCGCGATCGACAGCAACATGGGGTTCTCGCTCAACGTCACGGACGACCTGACGTTCGCCGACACGGCCGACCTCGTCGTGGTCACGCCGATCCCCCGATCCGCGTGGCGCAGCGTCGACCGCCGCGTCGCCGGTGTCGTGCGCCGCGCGGTCGAGCGGGACGCCTGGGTTCTCACGGTCTGCAGCGGGGCGTTCGTCGTGGCCGCTTCGGGCGTCCTCGACGGTCGGCGAGCGACGACGCACTGGATGTACGCCGACACGATGGCCGAGATGTACCCGAAGATCGACGTCGATCCCGACGTGCTCTACGTGCAGGACGGGCGGATCATCACGAGCGCCGGCACCGCGGCGGGGCTGGACGCGTGCCTGCACCTGCTTCGGCAGGAGCTCGGCGCCGAGATGACGAACCGCATCGCGCGCCGCATGGTCGTTCCGCCGCAGCGCGACGGCGGGCAGGCGCAGTTCATCGACCGCCCGCAGCCCGAGGTGCAGTCCCTGTCGCTCGCGCCGGTGAGCGACTGGATGCTCGACAACCTGCGCCTCGAGCTCAGCGTCGACCAGCTCGCGGCGAAGGCGCTCATGTCGCCCCGCACCTTCGCTCGCCGGTTCAAGGCCGACTTCGGCGCCACCCCCGCCGCATGGCTCGCCCGTCAGCGGATCATCCACGCCCAGCGGCTGCTCGAGAAGACCGACCTCGGCCTCGACCGCATCGCCTACGAGAGCGGGTTCGGCTCGGCGGCCGTGCTGCGCCAGAACTTCTCCCGGGTGCTCGGAACGACGCCGACGGCGTATCGGGCGCGCTTCTGCTGCACCGCCGAATCGATGGCGGTCGCACGCGTCGACGCCGCTTTGGAATCCGTGGCCTGACGACGTGCCGCCCTTGCCCGCGGCATCCCTCGCCTGCTAAACTTGAGCCATGACGACTCAACTTTGAGTCGCAACAGTTTTCAGGAGACATCATGAACGCCACCCAGCAGCCGGGGCAGGAGGACGCGCAGAGCGCCCTCGAGCAGTACGGCATCAACCTCACCGATCGGGCCCGCCAGGGCAAGCTCGATCCGG
>JBEVLS010000321.1:0-4449 GCA_040509015.1 Microbacterium sp. | reverse complement strand
TCGACGGGGTTGAAGACGCTGACGCCCGTCACGTCGCCGGGCAGAAGATCGGGAGTGAACTGGATGCGACGCACGGTCGCGTCGACGGATGCCGCGAGCGCCCGCGCGAGCATGGTCTTGCCCACGCCCGGCACGTCTTCGATGAGCAGATGCCCTTCGGCGAGGAAGCACACCAGTGCGGTGCGGACCGCCTCGGCCTTGCCGTCGATGACGGTCGCCACCGAGGCGAGGATGTCGTCGGTGACCCGCGCGAAGCTCTCGGCGGTGACTCCTCCGGCCGCGCCGGCGGCGGCATCCGTCATGGCGGTATCCGTCACTGCGACCTCCTCCGATCCGCCCGTCGGGGCGGGTGAGCGGGTGAATGGGCGCCCTCGCCCGTTGCGTCGATCGTATCCCGCGTGCAGAGGCGCGGGGCCTGGGAGATCACTGGGACGACGTCGCCGCCTCGGCGTAGCGTGGAGCTTCGTGACGACCCCTTCCGACCCCGCGTCCACCGGTCGGCTGACGCTGTCCCGTCCCGTCCCGGACGACATCGCGGCGCTGTACGCGATCTGCTCCGACCCCCGCGTGTGGTGGCACTTCCCGAGCCTTCGGCACACGGCGCCCGAACAGACCGCGGTCATGGTCGGCCTCTGGCAGCGCGGCTGGGACGACCTCGGCCTCGGTGTGTGGACCGTGCGTCGGCGAGACGACGGTCGCGTCATCGGCTACGGCGGCGCGTCCGACCTCGGAGGGGTCGCCTGGAACCTCGGGTATCGCATCTCGGCCGACGAGCAGGGCAAGGGGTTCGCGACCGAACTCGCCCGCGCGGGGCTCGCAGCGGCGCACGAGGCCGACCCCGACAAGCCGGTCATCGCCTACCTGCTCGCCCACAACGAGCCGTCGGCGAACGTCGCGAAGAAGATCGGGCTGGAGCTGGTGGATTCAGGGCCGGATGCCGGGAATCCCGACCGGAGCGCGGTGCGACTCGTCTACGCCGACCGTGCGCTGACACCGGCTCAACTCGCCGCGGCGCGAAGGTGACGGCGCGTCCGGGTTAGACTTGTCGCAGCTCTCCGCGAGGCGGCATCCAGGCCAACTCCCCCAGGACGGAAACGTAGCAAGGGTAACCAGGCTCTGCCGGGTTCGCGGAGAGTCTTACTTTTCCCGGGTCGACCTCAGCGTCGAGCGAACGGCCCCTCGAGCACGGCCGCCGGCTCGCCCACTTCAGCACGGGTCCTCGACGTCAACCCGGTCCTCGACGTCAACCCCGGTCCTCGACGTCAACCCTGGTCCTCGACGTCAACCCCCGGTCCCTGAGCTTGTCGAAGGGTCGTCCTCAGCCGCACGATCAGGGGCGTTCTCCACCGTCCTCGAGAATGTCGCGATCTCCCTCGCTGCGGAGCCGAGGATCGTCCGCATGGCATGGACCTACATCCTTCGCTGCCGCGATGGCAGCTACTACGTGGGCAGCACTGAGAAGGACCCCCTGATCCGCGAATGGGAGCACAACAACGACGAGACGCTCGCCGCGCGCCACACGATCACACGGCGGCCGGTCGTGGTCATCCATGTGGAGCATTTCGAACGCACCGAAGACGCCTTTCGCCGAGAGCGCCAGCTTCATGGATGGAGTCGAGCGAAGAAGGAAGCCCTGATGGCTGGCGACGTCGAGACACTGCGGAAGCTGTCCAGAGCGAGGGAGTCGTCAGTCGTTCGGAGGTCGGACGACGACCCTTCGGCAAGCTCAGGGACCGGTGGCCCCAGGGGCCTATGATTCAGCGGTCGACGGTGCGAGCGAACGGCCCCTCGAGCACGGCCCACTGCAGCAGCATGATGGCCTTGGCGTCCTGGATGCGGCCGTCGCGGATCATGGACAGGGCTTCGTCGATGTCGAGCTCGACGACGTCGATGTGCTCGCCCTCGTCGGCGAGGCCGCCGCGGTCGGCGGTTCCGGCGCTGCCGTCGTAGGGCGCGGCGAAGAAGTGCAGACGCTCGGTGACCGATCCCGGACTCATGTAGACGTCCCAGACGTGCTCGAGCTCGCCCACCTCGACGCCGGTCTCCTCGACCGCCTCGCGCCTGATCGCGGTGGCCGGGTCGTCCTCGTCGAGCAGTCCGGCGGCCGTCTCCAGCAGCATCCCGTCGGGATGATCGTTGACGTAGACGGGGTAGCGGAACTGCCTGGTGAGCAGGACCGTCCTGCGGGCGGCGTCGTAGAGGAGGACGGTCGCGCCGTTGCCGCGGTCGTAGGTCTCGCGCTGCTGCGTCTCCCACTCGCCCGACGGCGTGCGGTAGTCGAGGGTCGTCCTGCGCAGAACGTGCCACGACGACGCGAGAAGCTCGACGCCCGTGACGCGCACGTCGGGGTTGCGGTCGAGGTCGAGTCCCGTGCGGTCCAGTCCCACTCGTCCTCGGTGATCTGGCACGTCGATGCCCGGCTGACTCATAGGCGGAGTTTACTCAGGGCCCATAGTGTGGACGTGTGGCCCAGAGCATCTTCATCACCTCGGCAGAAGGACACTCGGGAAAGTCCACGATCGCCCTCGGGGTGCTCGACACCCTGAGCCGGGCGACCCCCCGTGTCGGCGTCTTCCGCGCCATCGCGCGCTCGACCGTCGAACCCGACTACGTGCTCGAGATGCTGCTCGACCACGACGGCGTCGACCTCGACTACGACGACTGCATCGGGGTGACCTACGACGAGGTCCGCGACGATCCCGAGGCCGCGCTCGGCAAGATCGTCGAGCGCTACAAGGCGGTCGAGTCCCAGTGCGACGCGGTCGTCATCGTGGGCAGCGACTTCACCGACGTCGGCAGCCCCGCGGAGCTCGGCTACAACGCACGCATCGCGGCGAACCTCGGCGCCCCCGTCCTCCTCGTCCTGAGCGGTCGGTCGGGGCAGGGCGGCGAGCAGCTGGGCACCTCGACGGCCCGCACTCCCGAAGAGATGGGCCAGATCGCCTCGCTCGCGCTGACCGAGCTCGCGCACGGCCGGGCGGGACTGCTCGCCGTGATCGCGAACCGCGCCGACCCCGCCGCGATGACCGAGGTGGTCGCCTCGATCCGCTCGGTCGTGGATGCCGCGCCCCTGGCCGCCCGCGCCAACGCCGACCATCCCGCTCCCGTGTGGGCGCTGCCCGAAGACCGATTCCTCATCGCACCGTCGGTGCGCGGCATCCTCCGCTCGGTCGAAGGCCGGCTCGTCAAGGGCGATGCCGACCTGATGACCCGCGAAGTGCTGAGCGTCGTGGTCGCCGGCATGTCGATGGTCAACGTGCTGCCCCGGCTCACCGAGAGCGCGATCGTCGTCATCCCGGCCGACCGCACCGAGGTGCTGCTCGCGACCCTGCTGGCCAACTCCTCCGGCACGTTCCCCTCGCTCGCGGGGGTCGTGCTGAACGGGCCGTTCCCTCTGCCCGAGTCGATCGACACGCTGATCGACGGCCTGGACTCGTCCCTGCCGATCATCGCGACGGACCTCGGCACCTACGAGACCGCGGTGCGGGTCATGTCGACCCGCGGCCGCCTCGCGGCGGATTCGCAGCGCCGGTACGACACGGCGCTGGCGATGTTCGAGACCCACGTCGACACGAGCGAGCTCACCGAGTCGCTGGGCCTGGCCCGCCCCACCGTCGTCACCCCGCTCATGTTCGAGTACGCCCTCATCGAGCGGGCACGGACGGACCGCAAGCGCATCGTGCTGCCGGAGGGGTCCGACGACCGCGTCCTCAGGGCCGCCGCGACGGTCCTCGCCCGCGGCATCGCCGACCTGACGATCCTCGGGGAGGAGATCGAGGTGCGCAGCCGTGCGATCGAGCTGGGCATCGACATCCGCAGCGCGCAGGTGCTGTCGCCGTTCGACGCCGTGCACGTCGACCGGTTCGCCCGCGAGTACGAGCGCCTGCGCTCCCACAAAGGCGTGACGTACGCGCAGGCCGCCGACACCGTGACCGATGTCTCGTACTTCGGCACGCTCATGGTGCACCTCGGCCTGGCCGACGGCATGGTCTCGGGCGCGGCGCACACGACGGCCCACACGATCCGCCCGGCCTTCGAGGTCATCAAGACCAAGCCCGGCACCTCGGTCGTCTCGAGCGTCTTCCTCATGGCGCTCGCCGACCGCGTGCTGGTCTACGGCGACTGCGCGGTGATCCCCGATCCGACGATGGAGCAGCTCGCCGACATCGCGGTGTCGTCGGCGGCCACGGCCGCCCAGTTCGGGATCGATCCCCGCATCGCGATGCTGTCGTACTCGACGGGGGAGTCCGGCTCGGGCGCCGACGTCGAGAAGGTGCGCGGCGCGACCGCCCTCGTGCGCGAGCGCGCACCGGAGCTGCTCGTGGAGGGACCGATCCAGTACGACGCGGCCGCCGATGCCGCCGTCGCCGCGGCCAAGATGCCGGGATCGCAGGTCGCCGGTCGTGCGACGGTCTTCATCTTCCCCGATCTCAACACGGGCAACAACAC
>JBEVLS010000320.1:0-5079 GCA_040509015.1 Microbacterium sp. | reverse complement strand
AGCTCCCCCTCGACGGCGCACCGAGTCTCGACGTGTGGCGGCACACCGGATACGGCGGCGGGCTGTTCCTGCCCATCCGCGACGACCTCGCCGGCAAGCCCGGCGGCACCTACGGCGGCGGGCGCTACCTGCTCGACACCGTGAAGGGGGCCGACCTCGGCCCCGGCCGCGCGCCCGAGTCCCTCGTGCTCGACTTCAATTTCGCGTACAACCCGTCGTGCGCGTACGACCCCGCGTGGGCGTGCCCGCTCGCACAGCCCGGCAATGTGCTGCCGGTCGCCGTGCCCGTGGGCGAGCTCTACGCCGGGTAGACCTCAGACCGCTCGTCTGCGCAGCGCCAGCACGGGGATCGTGCGCGACGTCTTCTCTTCGTACGCGCGGAACCCGTCGCTGCGCGCCTTGAACCGTGCCCACGCTTCGTCACGGTCGTCGCCGACGAGCTCTTCGACCCGCACGGGCACGATCCCGTCGTCCGGCGTCTCGATCACGGTGTCGGGGTGCGCGAGAAGGTTGTGGTACCAGCCGGGGTTGTCGGGAGCACCGGCCTTGGACGCCGCGATCAGCCACGTGTCGTCGGGGTCCCGGAGCGCCATCACGGGGGCGATGCGCTCGGCGCCCGACTTCGCCCCGATGTGGTGGACGAGGACGAGACTCCGGCCGAAGCCCATGGTCTCGACCGTGCCTCCCCCCGCGCGGAACTCGTCGATGATCTGCTGATTCCACTCGCTCACGGGAGTCCCTTCGTCGGCTCCCACCCTACGGCGATCGCCTACACCGCCGGGTCGAAACGCGCTCCCACGAGGCCCCGTGACTCGTCCCAGAGACGGGGGGCGTCCTGCATGCGGGTCAGAGGTTCCCACAGATCCCGCCGCGCCGGGGCGCCGCCGACGACCCGCTTCGGTCCGTAGAACTCATCGCCCCGCGCGGCCGGGTCGGTGGCGGCCATGAGCGCCGGGAGCGCCGCGCTCTCGACCGTCCCGGTGATGCCCAGGCGCGACATCGCACGGATGATCCGTCGGCCGCCCATCTCTCGGTCGCGGCCGAGGCCGGGCTGGGCGGCGAGCAGGTTGGTCGGCGAGACGCCGGGATGCGACAGGTTGCTGCTCACGCCCCAGCCCTCTCGTCGGCTGCGCGCGTCGAGTTCGCGCGCGAACAGCGCGACGGCGATCTTGGACTGCTCGTAGGCCTTCATCCCGTCGTAGTCCCGCTCCCAGTTCAGGTCGTCCCAGTTGATGCCTCCACGGCTGCTCCGCGCGGCGATGCTCGTCTGGTGCGTCACGCGGGCGCCGCCTTCGCGCAGGAGCGGCAGCAGGCCGAGCGTGAGGGCGAAGTGGCCGAGGTGGTTCGTGCCGAACTGCAGCTCGAACCCGTCCTTCGTCGTCTGGCGGTGGGGCGGGGTCATGACCCCGGCGTTGTTGATGAGGATGTCGATCGGCCGCCCCTCGGTCGTCAGGGTGCGCACCAGCGCGTCGACCGAGTCGAGCGAAGACAGATCCAGTTCGCGCGTGGAGACGGCGGCATCCGGAACCTCCTCGCGGATCCGGGCGACGGCCGCGTCGCCCTTGGCGGGCGTGCGCACCGGCATCACGACGTCGGCGCCCGCGCGGGCGAGCCGGGTGGCGATGACGCGGCCGATGCCGTCGCTCGCGCCGGTGACGACGGCCAGTCTGCCGTCGAGGTCGGGGATGTGGAGGTCGAGACTGCGAGTCATGGAGGGGCCCTTCTGGTTCCGAGGTGGGATGAATCCATGTTCGCGATGCCCGTGGAGCGGATGAAGTGCCCGCTCATCCACTGACCGCGGATCCACCCCTCAGGCGAGGGACTGCGCGCCGATGACGGCGAGCAGCCGCAGCTTCTCGTGACTCTCGCTCCCGGGGGACGCGGTGTAGACCAGCAGCCGGTGGGACTGGTCGGGGTCGAGCAGCGTCTGGCAGCTGAGCTCGAGCTCGCCGACCTCGGGGTGGAGGAAGCGCTTGACCTCCGGAGGCCGCAGGCCCACCTCGTGCGCCGCCCACACCTCCGCGAACTCCGGGCTCAGCGACAGCAGCCGCGCCGCGAGCTGCGCGGCGCGGGAATCCTGCCCGCGCAGGGTCGCGAGCTCGCGCAGTCCCGCCGCGTACACGCGCGACAGCGCGCGCTGCTCGTCCGCGGGGTAGGGGGTGCGGGCGGACGGGTCGGTGAACCAGCGGTAGCCGATGCTGCGGTCATCGCCCCGGCGCTTCGACGCGTCGCCGGTGAGCGCGACTCCCGCCGGCGTCTGCCGCAGCGTCTCGCCGAGCTCGGTGATGACCTCGGCGGGGGTGTCGGCGAGACGATCCATGATGCGCAGCAGCCCCGGACCGACGTGCTCGCTCGAGGAGCCGCGGGTCGGGGGAGTGTGCCCGGCGAGGCGGAACACATGATCCCGCTCGCCGAGGGAGAGGTGGAGTCCCTGCGCGATCGCGGCGACCATCTGCTCGGACGGCTGCGGCCCGGTGCCGCGCTCGAGGCGGGCGTAGTAGTCGGTCGACATATGGCAGAGCACGGCGACCTCTTCACGTCGCAGGCCGTCCGTACGCCGCCGCGGCCCGCGCGTCAGGCCGACGTCTTCGGGCTGGAGCGACTCCCGGCGCTGGCGCAGGAACGCGGCCAGTCCTTCGCGGTCGATCATCGCGGCATCCTCTCCTCGATCCATTCCTAGCGGCGCGCGCGCCGACGTGCCACGACTTCTCGATCCACCCCTGCGGAAATCCCTCGGTACTCGGTCTTGCTATCTACCGGTACTCATGGTTACTATCTAGTGGTAGTCAACGTAACTGAGTAGATGGGAGCTTCCGATGGGCAAGCAGGCCACGGAGATGCTCAAGGGGACCCTCGAGGGCATCGTCCTCGCGATCCTCGCCGGTCGCTCCGCGTACGGGTATGAGATCACGGCATGGTTGCGTGATCAGGGCTTCGCCGACATCGCCGAGGGCACGATCTACGCGCTCCTCGTGCGGATCGAGCAGCGAGGCCTCGTCGACGTCGAGAAGGTCCCCTCTGAGAAGGGACCGCCTCGCAAGGTGTACTCGCTCAACGCGCAGGGACAGGAATACCTCGATGAGTTCTGGAGGACGTGGAGCTTCCTCTCGGACCGACTGGAACAGCTCCGCCAAGGAGAGAACTGACATGGCCGCCAAGTGGATCGAATTCCTCACGGGACCGCTCGAGCAGAAGAAGCAGTACAAGCAGGCGAAGGCGCGGCTGGAAGCGCTGCCCGAGCCCTACCTGACCGCATCCGCCGCGGTGAACCGGTACCTCATGTACTACGGCGGCGTGGTGGACGGCGACGTCATCGTCCAGATGTACCTCGACACCGCCGACTTCTGGGAGCGCGCCGCTCTGGACGGCACGCCCATCCACGACATCGTCGGCGACGATCCCGTGGAGTTCGCCGAGAACTTCTCCCAGGCGTACGGGGGCAGGCAGTGGATCGACAAGGAGCGCGATCGCCTCACCAAGGCATTCCGCGAAGCAGAGAAGAAGGAGAAGGGTGATGAACACTGACAGCGCCATCCGCGTCCACGGTCTCGAGAAGTCGTTCAAAGACCTCCACGTCCTCAAGGGCGTCGACTTCGAGGTCGAGCGGGGCAGCATCTTCGCGCTCCTCGGGTCGAACGGGGCGGGCAAGACGACGGTCGTCCGCGTCCTCTCCACGCTTCTGAAGGCGGATGCCGGCGACGCCGTGGTGCACGGGTTCGACGTCTCCACGCAGTCCGGCCGAGTGCGCGAATCCATCAGCCTCACCGGTCAGTTCGCCGCCGTCGACGAGATCCTCACCGGCCGCGAGAACCTCGTGCTCGTCGCCCAGCTGCGGCACCTGGGCAATCCAGTGGGCATCGCCGACGATCTGCTCGCGCGGTTCGGGTTGACGGATGCCGGCGCTCGCCGCGCCGGCACCTACTCGGGCGGCATGCGTCGCCGGCTCGACATCGCGATGAGTCTCATCGGGAACCCGCC
Source organism: Microbacterium sp. (assembly GCA_040509015.1). Taxonomy (GTDB): domain Bacteria; phylum Actinomycetota; class Actinomycetes; order Actinomycetales; family Microbacteriaceae; genus Microbacterium. The sequence continues at coordinate 1,101 of JBEVLS010000320.1, read as the reverse complement.
GGTGATCTTCCTCGACGAGCCGACCACGGGCCTGGATCCCGAGGCGCGCATCGAGGTGTGGAACGCGGTGAAGGAGCTCGCGGCCGGCGGCACGACAGTGCTGCTCACCACGCAGTATCTCGACGAGGCCGAGCACCTGGCCGACCGCATCGCGATCCTCCACCAGGGACGGATCATCGCCGACGGCACGCTCGCCGAGCTCACGCGGCTCCTGCCGCCGGCGAAGGTCGAATACGTCGAGAAGCAGCCGACGCTCGAAGAGGTCTTCCTCGCGATCATCGGCGACGACCACGGAAAGGCCGCATGATGTCCACTCACGTCATCGCAGACACGTCCGTCCTCACCGGACGTTCGCTCCGCCACATCCTGCGCAGTCCCGACACGATCATCACGACGGCGGTCACCCCGATCGCGATCATGGTGCTGTTCGTGTTCGTCTTCGGCGGAGCCATCGACACGGGGTCGGTGCCCTACATCGACTACCTGCTTCCCGGCATCCTGCTCATCACGATCGCCTCGGGCATCGCCTATACGGCGTACCGGCTGTTCCTCGACCTGCAGGGCGGCATCTTCGAGCGGTTCCAGTCGATGCCGATCGCCCGCTCGAGCGTCCTGTGGGCGCACGTGCTCACGTCGCTGGTGGCCAACCTGATCTCGATCGCGATCGTCATCGGGGTGGCGCTGCTGATGGGCTTCCGCACGGGTGCGTCGGTGCTCGCGTGGCTGGCCGTGGGCGGCATCCTGGTGCTGTTCACGCTCGCCCTGACGTGGCTCGCCGTGATCGCCGGGCTGTCGGCGAAGACCGTCGACGGTGCGAGCGCGTTCTCGTACCCGCTGATCTTCCTGCCCTTCATCAGCTCGGCCTTCGCTCCCACCGACACGATGCCCGCGCCGGTCGCCTGGTTCGCCGAGAACTAGCCGGTGACGTCGATCGTGAACTCGATCCGGGCGCTGTTCGCGCAGGAGCCCGTGGGCGGCGAGCTCTGGGTCGCGCTCGCGTGGTGCGTCGGCATCCTGGTCGTCGCCTACGTGATCGCGAACCTGATCTACCGGCGCAGGATCAGCTGACCGCGCACGCGACACGAAGGGCACCGGCCGTAC
>JBEVLS010000319.1:0-3273 GCA_040509015.1 Microbacterium sp. | reverse complement strand
GACCGATCCCCGGTCGCCGCCGAGTCGTCGGAATCGGATCCGCGACATCACGCCACGGTCAGCGCCCGGCGGACCAGGTCGGTCAGGATGCCGCGCACCTCGTCGGAGCGCATGATGACCTCCAGGAGGCCCGCGAAGGCCACGGCCGCCATGGTGGCGATCGCGTACTCCGCGGTGGCCGCGCCGGTCTCGTCGTCGAAGAGGTCGGCGGCACGTCGGCGCGACAGCCTCGGCAGGCCGCCGGCGCGCGACCGGGCGGAGAAGGGAAGACGGATGCGGGACATGTGGACTCCGATCGATGAGGTGGTGGGTGTGGGCACGGTCAGAGGCTGAACGGGACGACCGAGACGGCGCTCAGGAGCATCGGCCCGACGCCGAGAAGGAGGAAGGCGGGAAGGGTGCAGACACCGAGCGGCAGGAGCAGGCGCGTCGCGAGCCGGGCTGCCCGCAGACGCCCGTCCACGCGGGCACGATGGCGCGACAGGGCTGCCGAAGCCCGCAGCAGCTCGGCCGCCGGCACCCCCGCCGAATGCGACAGCGCGAGGATGGCGTCCGTCTCGGCATCGGTCTCGCGCTCCAGCACATCCGACACGAGTCGTCGCGCCCGCTCGATCGAGACCCCGCCGCTCAGTGCGATCGCGAGCAGGTCGGCGTCGATCCCGGGAACCTGGGCGTCGGCGCCGGCGGCGCGGACGAGCGACCGCGTCCACCGGTGCGCGACGAGCATGAGCACCGCGCCGGCGATGAGGCACGCGATCCCGAGCGGATGCCGCACCAGCACCCCGACGGTGTCGAAGCCGAGCGCGACCCCGAGCCCCACCGCGACGAGCGGGAGCCAGCCCATGAGCCGAGCCGTTCCCGCGGGCTCGGCGAGCGCGACGCGCACGTCGTCGGCCGCCTCCCTCGTATCGCGGAGCGCGAGCGCCAGGCCGCGGAGGGTCTCGGCCAGCGGAGCGCCGACGGTCGTCGCGATGCTCCACGCGGCCGCGATGTCGCGCCAGGACTCCCCGGCGGGCGTGGCCGCCGAACGCGCGCGCCGTCGCGGCGGAGGTTCGGGGGCCCCGCGGGCGATCGCGTCGGCGAGCGTCGCTCCGCTCTCGATCGCGGCGCGCACGCGCACGGCGGCGGCATCTCCGCGCTCGGCGAGATGCGTCCAGGCGTGGGCTGGCGCCACGCCCGCCTGCAGCAGGACGGCGAGCGTCAGCACGGTCTCGGCGGCGGGCGCGGCGTCCGGAGTCGTCACGGCCACGGGATCTCCTCGATGCGCAGCCGGCCGTCGCCGCCCACGGCGGGTCGCCCGGCTCCGGCGATCCGCCGCCCGCCTTCGGGGGTGCGCTCGACGTGCAGGACGAGATCGATCGCGCTGGCGGCCTGTCGCGCGAGCGCCCGGTCGTCGAGGCCCGCGAGCGCCCCGAGGGCCTCGAGTCGGGCCGCGACGTCGACCAGCCCGTTGGCGTGCAGCGTGCCCGCGCCGCCGTCATGACCGGTGTTGAGGGCGGAGAGGAGTTCGCGCACCTCGGCGCCACGGCACTCGCCGACCACGAGCCGATCGGGGCGCATGCGCAGCGCTTCGCGCACGAGACGTGCGAGGTCGATCGCGCCGGCGCCCTCGAGGTTCGCCTGGCGGGCCTCGAGCCGCACGTGATGCGCGTGGTCGAGCTGGAGCTCGGCGACGTCCTCGATCGTGACGATCCGCTCCTCTGCGGCCGCCGCGCCGAGCAGACCCGCCAGGAGCGTCGTCTTGCCGGCCCCGGCCGCCCCGCTGACCAGGACGTTCTCGCGGCGCGCGACCGCGCCCTCCAGCGCTGCCCGGCCGTCGGCGTCGAACATGCCGCGCTGCTCGAGCCCGCGGAGCGAAGGGCGGTCGAACCGCGGCACCCTGATCGAGATGGCGGTGCCGTCGATCGAGACGGGCGACAGCACCGCGTGCACCCGCATGCCGCCGTCGAGGCGCACGTCCACGCACGGCGACGCCTGATCGATGTGCCGCCCGCCGAGCCCGATCAGGGCGATCGCGAGATCGCGGACGTCGTCCTCGCCCGCCCGCCACTCCGGGACGGCCACCGGGCCTCGTCCGCGGTCGACGAACAACCCGGCGGATCCGTTGACGAACAGATCGGTGACGTCGGGATCCTCGAGGTACCGCGCGAACGGTTCGAGCGCCGCATGTCCCGAGCCGGCCAGCCGCCGTCGTGCCGGCTCCGGCGTCGAGGTCGACATCGTCGTCGACGTCGCATCGCCCCGGGGGCGGACGACGAACGGCTGCGGCATGCGTCGACGGTAGGTCCAGGCGCAGGCGCGGGTTCCGCCGCGGGGCACGACGGTGCAGGAGTCGGTCGCGACGGGAGCCTGTGGAGGAGCAGACCAGGCGCGGAAGAGGCGGCAGAAAAAGGGGCGGCATCCCATGGGGGGAATGGGATGCCGCCGCGCGACACCGAGGTTCGGGGGGTGATTCGGTGCCGCAATGCCAGAATCGAATGTTCGGCCGGTCACGAGCATAGGCGAGATGACGCGACCCTCCAAACAAAATCCGCGGGCTGGACTGCGATATATCGGTCCCGTCCGGATAAGGCTGTCCGGAATCCGGGCACCCACTATCGGACGTGGCGACGGGGCGGGCAGGTCAGTAGATTCCGAGCAGGCTCGCCGGACACCCGGCATCCGTTCGACCGCCGCAAAGGAGCGCGCCCATGAGTGATCCCAGCCGTAGCAGCCAGATCGACCACCTGCTCAGCGAGACCAGGCGCTTCGCGCCGCCCGAGGCCTTCGCCGCCGACGCCGTGGCCACGCGCGAGCTCTACGACGAGGCAGCCGCCGATCGCGAGGCGTTCTGGGCGGACCGGGCGCGCGAACTGCATTGGCACACGCCCTTCACCGAGGTGCTCGACTGGTCCAACCCGCCGTTCGCGCAGTGGTTCGCCGACGGTGAGATCAACGTCGCGTACAACTGTCTCGACCGTCACGTCGAGGCCGGGAACGGCGACCGCGTCGCGCTGCTGTGGGAGGGCGAGCAGGGCGACGAGCGGCGCGTGACGTACGCCGAGCTGACCGACGAGGTCAAGCGCCTCGCGAACGTCCTCGGCGGCCTCGGCGTCGGCGCCGGCGACCGCGTCGCGATCTACATGCCGATGATCCCCGAAGCGATCGCCGCGATGCTGGCCGTCGCACGCATCGGCGCGATCCACTCCGTCGTGTTCGGCGGATTCTCGGCCGACAGCCTGCGCGCCCGGATCGACGACGCCGGCGCGAAGCTCGTCATCACCGCCGACGGCG
>JBEVLS010000318.1:0-5632 GCA_040509015.1 Microbacterium sp. | reverse complement strand
GGCGCTCCTCGCCGCGCGCGAGCGCTCCGCGATCGGCCTGGTGCTGAGCGGATTCGCTGCCGCGCTCGTGCACGCGCGGGCGGGCGACGCCGAGAGCGCGAACGCGGAGATCCGCGCCGCGGCGCGGAGAGCACTTCATCTTCCGCTGGGCCCCGGCGTGTCGATCGTCCAGATGGCCATCGCCAGGGCGCTGTCGATCCTCGGGCGAGCACCCGAGGCGCGCGCGCTGCTCCGGGACGCCACCGCCACGTCGGGCGCTCCTCTCCTGCTCGAGCATGCCGAGTGGCTCACGCAGAGCTGCATCCTCGCGGCGGAGGGACGGACTCTCGAGGCGCTCGATTCCGCCGAAGAGGCCAGCGAGCTCTCCGATGTGCCGGGATCGCGCATCCTGCATCTTCGCGATCTCTATCAGCTCGCGGCCCTGGGGGCCGCTGACGACGTGCTGCTGTACAAGATGCGCAGCATCGCCGAGAGCAGCGACATCAGTGCCGCGCACGGACTGGCGCAGCGGGCGACGGCGATGATGCGCGGACAGAAGACCGTGTCGCAGCGGACGCCGGTCGAACGGCTGCGACAAGGAGCCCCGTGGAGCAACGCCATGTCCGTCTCCGCTGAGCCGCCGCCACTCGGCACGCCGCAGTCCACTGCTCAGGCCGGCACCGTGCCCCCGCTTCTGCAGGCCAGCATGGCGCTCGGACTCACCCGCCGTGAGCAGGAGATCGCCGACCTCGTGGCGGAGGGGCTCAGCAATCGAGAGATCGCCGCGCAGCTCTTCCTCTCGGTGCGCACCGTCGAGTCGCACGTGTATCAGGCGAGGGCCAAGGTCGGGGCGGGGTCTCGGCGCGAGCTCGGGCGACTGGCGGGAGCCCGTCTCCGGCCGCGCGACGGCGCATCCGGCTGAGCCTGCTGGCCAGGAGCGCACCTCAGCGTCCTCCGCAGCGTGCTCGCTCGGCGCACGGCCGCGAGGTCAGCGGATGCGAGCGCGGATCCGGCCCGCCGACAGCGCGGTGAAGCCGATCGCCATCGCCACGAGCACGCCGAAGGCGATGCCGGCCGGCACGAGGAGATCCCCGACGTAGGCGTCGATGCCGTAGAACTCCCGGATCGACTCGGCCGCCTCGGCGCTGTCGCCGACCATCGACGTCAGCGTGGTGTCGGTGAACTCGCGGCGCAGCAGCATGGCTCCTTGCGCGAAAGGGAGCGCGTTGATCGTGCTCGCCACCGCGGTGGGCAGCGAGCCGACCGGGATGTAGGCGCCCGCGATGAATCCGAGCACGGTGCCGATGACCGTGGCGAAGCCCGAGAATGCCGCGTTCGTGCGGATGAAGGAGACGATGAGGGCCGAGAGCGCGGTGAAGCCCGCGCAGCACAGCACCGTGATCCCCGCGATGCGCAGGATCGTCAGCGGCGTGAGCCAGGTCCCGTCGAGGATGCCCAGGTACAGGATGCTGAGGACGAGCACGATCATCGACATCACCACCGCGACGACGACGGCCGCGATGAGGTAGCCGAGCACGAGCTGGGTGCGTCGCACCGGCGAGACGAGGAAGTCGCGGAAGCGCCCGGACTCGCCGTCGTCGACGAGCGTCGCGAGAGCACCGAGGCCCGTGGTGATCGTCGAGAGCATGACGATCCCCGCGAACATCCACGTGTCGACGAACGCCCGGATCTCGTGCTCGGACGCATCGGGGAAGGTCTGCTGCAATCCGTCGATCTGCAGGCGCGCCAGGAACAGCGTGTAGAGCACGAAGAGGATGATCGCGCCCAGAAGCGAGAAGAACACATTCATGCGGTCGCGGAAGAACAGGCGCAGGTTGCGCCGGACGATCGCCAGGACGGCTGTCATGCGCCCTCGTCCTCGGCGGCATCGGCGGCGTCCGCTGCGCGGCCGGTCAGCGCGAGGAAGACGTCGTCCATCCGCCCGTGCCGGAACTCGAAGTCGCGGACGTCGTCGCCGTGGGCCGCCAGGATCGTCCGCGCGACGTCGGCGTCGGCGACGGCGATCTCGACGACTCCTCCTGCGATCGCGGCGTGAGCGCCCTGCGTGGTCGCCAGTGTGAGGAGCGTCGCGGGATCCGATGACGTGACGGTCAGGATGCTGCTGCTGTGCTCGGCGCGCAGCGCGGCAGGCGTGCCGTCGGCGATGATGCGACCGCGATCGATGATGCAGACGCGATCGGCCTCCTCGGTCTCCTCCATGTAGTGCGTCGTGAGGAACACCGTGAGTCCGGTCTCACGACGCAGCCCGTGCACCGTGCGCCAGAGGATCGCGCGACTGCGTGGATCGAGCCCTGCGGTGGGCTCATCGAGGAAGAGGATGGCGGGCTCGTGTACGAGGGCGCGCGCGATGTCGACACGACGACGCTGGCCCCCTGAAAGTGTGCCGTATCGCCGATCGAGGAACGGGTCGAGCTCGATCAGATCCGAGAGGAAGGCGATTCTCTGGTCGGCGCGCGGCCGGGCGACTTTGGCGAGCGTGGCACGCAGGCGCAGGTTCTCGCGCACCGTCAGCATCGGATCGAGGACGGAATCCTGGAAGACCACGCCGATCCGCTCTCGAACGCGCTCCCCCTGTGTGGCGACGTCGAGCCCTGCGACGCGGACGGAGCCCGCATCCATCGCCAGAACCGTCGTCACGCAGTTGATCGTGGTGGACTTGCCGGCACCGTTGGCGCCGAGGAAGGCGAACACCGACGCGTCGGGCACCGCGAAGGTCAGATCATCGACGGCTGTGGTCGTGCGGAAGCGCTTGGTGAGCCCCTCCACGTCGATCGCCATCGTGTCCCCTCGAAGGTGGTCTCGCCGAAGCGTGACCGACGATGAGTTCAGTCTTGCACGACCCCGCCGCCGCGATCCTCGGAGAGCGCCGGCCTCCTCGACACGCGGTCAGCGGAAGCGCACGCCCGACCGCGAGCCGCCCGCCTCGGAGAGGGCCTGCTTGGCGGCGCCCATCGCGACGCTGCCGCCGTACCCGCGCCGAGCGAGCTGGCCCATGAGTCGTCGGAGAGCCGCGTCTGGTTCGAGACTGCTCATCGACCGCGCCTTGGTGCGAGCGAACTCGAGGGCCCGCTCGGCGTCGTCGTCCGGCATCTCGGCGATCGCGGCATCGGCGACGTCGCGTGGGATGCCGCGCTTGGCGAGCGTCTGCGCGATGGCCTGCCGCCCTTGACCCTTGCGGTCGACTGCCGAGTGCACCAGCTGCTCGGCGAGGGCCGCGTCGTCGAGGTAGCCGAGGCGCACGAATCCGTCGATCACGGCGTCGACCGTGTGCGCGTCGAGCTGCCGCTCGGCGACGACGGCCCGCGCCTCGCGCAGCGAGAGCGACCGCGTGCGGAGCTTTCGCAACAGCGCCTTCTCGGCGAGCTCGCGTTCCGCGTCGGCATCGTCGTCGGGGTCGTCCTCCGGCGTCGCGGCAGGTTCACGGGCGGGGTCGTCGGCCCACGTCGCGTTCCACGCCGGCCGATGACCGACCTCCTGCCCCTGACGAGGCTCAGGGGCCGTGGGCGCCGGGCCCCCGAAGAGCGGGATGACGGGGGCGAGCGAGTCGCGGGCCTCCGAGGGAGTCCCGTCGAAGAACTCGCCCCCGTCAGTCATCGTCCACCCCGGTTGTCGAGCGACGTCGAAACACTAGGCCGGTCGACGAGCCGCCAGCTCGTCGGATGCGGGCGCCTCGACGACCTTGGGCTGACCGATACCGAGCTTGACCTTGATCTTGGATTCGATCTCGGCGGCGATGTCGGGGTTCTTGAGCAGGAAGTTGCGGGCGTTCTCCTTGCCCTGGCCGAGCTGCTCGCCGTCGTAGGTGTACCACGCACCCGACTTCTTGACGATCCCGTGCTCGACGCCGAAATCGATCAGGCTGCCTTCGCGGGAGATGCCGACACCGTAGAGGATGTCGAACTCGGCCTGCTTGAACGGCGGTGCCATCTTGTTCTTGACGACCTTGACGCGCGTCCGGTTGCCGACCGCGTCGGTGCCGTCCTTGAGCGTCTCGATGCGACGGATGTCGAGGCGGACCGATGCGTAGAACTTCAGCGCCTTGCCACCGGCGGTCGTCTCGGGGGAACCGAAGAACACGCCGATCTTCTCGCGCAGCTGGTTGATGAAGATCATCGTCGTGTTGGTCTGGCTGAGACCACCGGTCAGCTTGCGCAGAGCCTGCGACATGAGTCGCGCCTGCAGACCGACGTGGGAGTCGCCCATCTCGCCCTCGATCTCGGCCTTCGGGACGAGGGCCGCGACGGAGTCGATCACGACGAGGTCGATGGCGCCGGACCGCACGAGCATGTCGGCGATCTCGAGCGCCTGCTCACCCGTGTCGGGCTGCGAGACGAGGAGGGCGTCGATGTCGACGCCGAGCTTCTGCGCGTAGTCGGGGTCGAGCGCGTGCTCGGCGTCGATGAACGCGGCGATGCCGCCGGCGCGCTGCGCGTTGGCGATCGCGTGGAGAGTCAGGGTCGTCTTTCCGGAGGACTCCGGGCCGTAGATCTCGACGATGCGGCCACGAGGGAGGCCGCCGATACCCAGCGCGACATCGAGCGCGATGGAGCCGGTCGGAACGACCTCGACGGGTGCGCGCTCGTCGGAGCCCAGGCGCATGACCGAGCCCTTTCCGAACTGCCGGTCGATCTGGGCGAGGGCCGAGTCGAGGGCCTTCTCGCGGTCAACGGTTGAGGGCATGTCGTGCTCCTTATGTTCGCGTTTCCGTCGCCTGTAGGCTGTCGCGTCCCGCCCCGGTGGGGCGGATCCTGCGACAAGGCATGTGGTGTCTTCTGACGAGACTCACGCTAGGGAGGGGCTCCGACATCGGTCTTCGCTCACCCGCACGTGTGGACAGAAACGTCCTAGACACCTTCTGTGCAGGAGCCTACGCACCCTCGAACACCCGTTCGATGCGACACGCCGCGCATCGCCGATCGATCCGACGCCGCGACGCGGCTCAGCGTCCCTTGGGTTCCAGGCGGCCCGCGCCGTGCCGGCGGGCGAGCGGCACATCCATCTCGGCGCAGAGCGCGAGCCACACGTCCTTCGGCGGCACACCGGCGTCGAGGGCGTCGGCGGCGGTTCGGCCGCCGATGTCGCTCAGCGACAGGTCGACGATGAGCGACGAGCCCTGAGGACCGAATTCGTCCGCCACGGCGCGCAGGAACTCACTTCGGCGCACGGTACTGCCGATCCCTCGACGGGCGCGTCAGCGCAGCGACAGCTCGGGAGCGACCTCGGCCATGAGGTCGTCGGGGACGACGTCGGGGAAGGTCTGGAGACCCTCGAGCACCGACAGGCGGTCGCCGACCTCGCGCATGATGGTCGAGATGGGCACGTCGAGCGCTTCGGCGACCGAGGCGAGGATCTCGCTCGATGCCTCTTTCTGACCGCGCTCGACCTCGCTGAGGTACCCGAGTGCGACGCTCGCACGGCCGGCGACCTGACGGAGGGTACGGCCCTTCTGCTGGCGGAAGTCACGTAGGACTTCGCCGATCTCTTGACGAACCAGGATCATTTCAGGCCCCCTCCCTCTCACGATTCCCACCGATGTCCGGGTGGACAACGGTACAACACCGGTCAGGGTCAATCTAATCCTGCGGGCTGTGGAATGGGTGGGAATCGCCGAATGTAACCGACGCGAAACACG
>JBEVLS010000317.1:0-3776 GCA_040509015.1 Microbacterium sp. | reverse complement strand
AGCAGCGCGAGCCCTATCAGGGCACGATCGACGAGCTCGAGGACTGGCAGCTCGGCGGCGCCGAGTCGACGACCGCGACGAGCACCCGCTCGGCCGAGGCCGAGGCGATCGACCACATGCCGGCATCCGTGGTGAAAGACGCCCTGCAGTCGATTCCCGAGGACTTCCGGCTGGCGGTGTACCTCGCCGACGTCGAGGGGTTCGCCTACCAGGAGATCGCCGACATCATGAAGACCCCCATCGGCACGGTCATGAGCCGTCTGCATCGTGGCAGGCGAATGCTTCGTGAACTGCTGGCCGACTATGCGAAAGAGCGCGGCATCGAGACTGCCGCCCCCACGAGGAGCAAGAAATGACGGACTGCGGCTGCGACAAGGCGAAGCGCGATCTCGAGGAGTACCTGCGCAACGAGGTCTGCAAGACCCAGCATTCCGACATCAAGGAGCACCTCGAGAACTGCTCCGGATGCCGTGACGAGGCCCTGGTCGCGACGACGCTCACCGAGGTCGTCGCCCGGGCCTGCAAAGAGACGGCTCCCGAAGAGCTGCGCGACCAGGTGCTGTCGCGCCTGCGGGCGGTTCAGGCCACCCACTGACGCTCACGCCGGGCGAGGCACCAGCACCCGCAGGGCACCCGGCACGACGTCGACCGTCGCGGGGAGCGCCGCGATGGGGTCGCCGTCGGCGTAGGCGGTGATCCCCGTCGCCTCGAGCCGGATGCGGCGACCGCGATACGTCTCGACCTCGGGGCGTGCGAGGTGCGTCCCCTTGTAGACCGTCGGCAGCAGCTGAAGCAGCTTGAGCCGTCCCGCGGGGCGGATGACCGTCACATCGAGCAGGCCGTCGGACGCGTCGGCGTTCGGGCAGATCGGGATCCGCCCGCCGTAGGACCGCGTGTTGCCGACGCTCGCCATCACGAAGGGTCCCTCGACGCGCTCCCCGTCCACCTCGATCGCGTACTCGCTGTGCGTGAGGAAGAGGAACTCGACCAGGATCGCGATGTTGTAGCGCATGTCGCCGCGCGGCCAGCGCATGCGGTTCGCGCGGTCGTTCACGTATGAGTCGAACCCGCTCGCGAGCACGGTCGCGTAGAGGCGCTCGCTGCCGGCGCGGTCGGTGACACGCGCGAGGTCGACGTCGATGGCGTGACCCGCCGCGATGACGTCCGCGGCCGTCGCAGGATCGAGCTCGGGGATCCCGAGGTGCGCGGCGAAGTCGTTGCCGGTCCCGGCCGGCACGATGCCCAGCGGGATGCCGGTGCCCGCCAGATGGGGGAGTGCGAGGCCGATCGTGCCGTCGCCGCCTGCGACGACGAGCGCATCGGTGCCGAGATCGACGGCGGTGCGGATCAGCTCGGAGGTCTCGTCTGCGCTCCCGCCGCTGATGACGGTGACGGTGTGGCCGAGCTCCCGCAGCCGCTCGGTCGTGCGCGTCGCGGCGTGCATGTGCGCGCCCGAGCGCGCGGCGGGGTTGACGACGAGTGCGATGTTCACGAGACGAGCGCGCCGGGGTTCATGATCCCGCGAGGATCGAGCTCCGCCTTCACCGCGCGGAGCACCGCGACCCCGAGCGGGCCGATCTCGGCCTCGAGATACGGTCGATGGTCGCGCCCGATCGCGTGGTGGTGCGTGATCGTGCCGTGCGTCGCGCCGATCGCGCGGGACGCGGCATCCTTCGCTCGCCCCCACTGACCGGCGGGATCGGCGGTGAGGGCGGCGACGACGGTGAAGTACAGCGATGCCCCGGCGGGGTAGACGTGCGAGATGTGGCACAGCACGAGCGGCTTCGTGCCGTCCGCGGCCAGGCTCGTCGTGAGTGCGCCCGTGACCGCCGCTTTGAGCTCGGACAGGTGCGCCCAGGTCGTCGCGGTCTCGAGGGTCTCGGCCAGGATGCCCGCGTCCATGAGCGTGTCACGCAGGGCCGGCGAGGAGTACCTGCCGCGTTCCCATGAGCGCGCCGGGTCCTCGCCACGGCTCTTCGCACCGTGCGCGCGGAACACCGCGTCGAGCGTCGCGCGCGTCGCGTCGGCGTCGGCAGCATCCGCGCCCTCGAACGTCGCGACCGCCAGGCAGCCGCGCAGACGCGTCAGGTGTCCGCCGAGCGTCGCATTGACGGTGGTCTCGGTCTCGTCGCTCAGACGCAGGACGGTGGGGCGGATGCCGCGCTGCGTCGCCTCGCGGAAGGCCGCCGCGCCCGCGGCGAAGTCGGGGAAGCTCCAGGCGGCGTAGGCCGTCGCGCCCGCGAGCGGCCGGATGCGGACGGTGACCTCGGTCAGCACGCCGAAGGCGCCCTCGGATCCGAGGAAGAGCTCGCGCAGGTCCGGGCCTGCAGCGCTGGCCGGTGCGCGACCGAGATCGAGATCGCCCACGGGGGTCGCGACGCGCAGCGCGTGCACGACGTCGTCGAAGCGTCCGTAGCCGCGCGATGCCTGCCCGCTCGAGCGGGTCGCCGCGAACCCGCCGATCGAGGCGAAGAGGAAGCTCTGCGGGAAGTGCCCGATGGTGTAGCCGCGTGCGTTCAGCATCTCTTCGGCCTGCGGGCCGGTCGTGCCGGCGCCGAGCGTCGCCAGCAGCGACGTGTCGTCGAGGTCGAGGAGGGCTGCCGTGCGGGTGAGATCGAGGGCGATGACCCTCGTGTGCGTCCCGGCGTGCGGATCGACTCCGCCGACGACCGACGTGCCGCCGCCGAACGGGACGACAGCGATGCCGCGATCGTCGCACACCCGCAGGACCGCGAGCACGTCGTCATGGGTCGCGGGGCTCACGACGGCATCGGGTGCGGACTGCGTGCCGCTGTCGCGCCGGCGCAGCAGGTCGGGCGTGCTCTTGCCGCCGAGGTGCAGCATCCGGATCGCGTCGTCGCGCGTCACGTGCGCGGCGCCGACGACGGCGGACAGCGCTGCGACGTCGGCGTCGTCGAGCCTGCTCGGGGTGAATGAGGGCGACGTCGCACGAGGGATCGGGTGGGGCTTCCCCGGCAGCAGCGTCGCCATGACGGCTTTCGCCGCCGCGGGCAGGCGCGCGGGCTCGGTGCCCCAGGCGTCCCAGTCGGAACGGGCGCGCGGGGCGGGGACGGCGAGGGGCGCGCGGGCGGGCGTCGGCGCTGACATGGCGACAGTATGACACATTCTGTATGGTTGTCACATGGTCGACGAGGTCCTCAGCACCGAGACCGCGATCCTCGACGCGGCTCGCGACGAGGTGCTCGCTCACGGAATCCGCAAGACGACGGCATCCGACATCGCGCGACGCAGCGGCGTCTCGCGGCAGACTTTTTACCGGTACTGGCCCGACGCGCACGCCGTCTTCGCGGCGCTCGTCACGCGCGAGCTGCTCGAGGTGCTCCCGACCGCCATGCCGCCCATCGGCGATGTCGACGGGCTCGTCGACATGCTCGTCACGACGGCCGACGGCATCCGTCGCATGCCCCTCGTGGCACGTCTGCGCGAGACGGACCCCGAGCTGTTCGCCCGCTACATCCTCGAGCGACTCGGCACGAGTCAGCGCGCGATCCATGGCGAGATCGTCCGCCGGATCGAGGACGGGCAGGAGGCCCGGTACGTCCGAGCGGGCGAGCCCGCGCGTCTCGCCGCGATGGTCCTGCTCGTGCTGCAGTCCGCCGTCCAGTCCGCGCCCCTGGTCGCGGAATGGCTCGACGCGTCGTCGTGGCGCACCGAGCTCGGTCTCGTGCTCCGCGGCTATCTGGCGGCCGACCGATGAGCCCGCGCATCGTCGGGCGCACGCCCTTCCCGTCCGCGCTCGACGCGCGGCGTCGCGC
>JBEVLS010000316.1:0-3001 GCA_040509015.1 Microbacterium sp. | reverse complement strand
GTGAACCAGAACACCCGCAACTTCCAGATGTTCCGGTACGGGCGCCGGTGGCACGTGTTCATCAACCACGGCGAGTCCGACAAGATGTACATGACCACGAACCAGTACAAGGCGTACGACTACGCCTTCATCGCCGGGGATGCCGCGCGCGAGCGCCTCTCGCGGGTGCTGTGGGACTACGACCTCTCCACGCGCGCGATCGAGATCGGGCGACCGCAGGCCGATCACTACTCGGGCGTGCTGCCCTACACGCCGGACGGCCGCATCGTCGTGCTGTACGCGCCGACGTGGGAGGGCGACAGGCCGTCGGCGCACTACGGCTCGATCGTCTCGCACGGCGAAGCGCTCGTCGCCGGACTCCTCGCCACCGGGCGCCACCGCGTCGTGTACCGCCCTCACCCGAGATCCGGCGTCGTCGACAGCGAGTACGGCGCCGCCAACCGTCGCATCATCGCCGCCATCGCGGCGGCGAACGCGGCGGACCCGACCGCGTCGCACGTCTTCGACGACGGACCCGACCTCGGCTGGCAGCTCGCGGCGGCAGACGTCGCGATCGTCGACATCTCCGCCATGGTCTACGACCGACTCGCGGCCGACAGGCCGCTGCTCATCACGCGCCCCGTCGATCCCGAGGCCGTCATCGACACGCACGGCTACCTGTCCGCGTGCGAGTGGCTGGATGCTGCGGCCGCGCCGGACATCGTCGCCCAGACGGCACGTGTGCTGGGCGACCGCGAGGCGATCACCCGGCTCGAGGAGTGGGTGCGGCGCTATTTCGGCGACACCGCACCGGGTGCGGCGACCGCGCGCTTCCACGCGGCGGTCGGCCATCTCATGGCCGAGTGGGAGCGCTGGCACGCCGGCACCTTGGAGGACGACGTCGAACCGGACGAGGCGGAGTTCGACGACGAGGCGTGAGCCTCTGCCCCCGCTGTGCGGGTGGAGCGGATGCGGCGCTACGCGACCAGCGTCGCCACCGCGGCGACGATCGAGGCCGCGGCGAGCACCATCGCGATCATGAACAGGGTGACGTGGACGCCGAGGAACCGGGTGGGACGGCCGTTCGCGTCCCGCGATCGCGGGTCCTTCGCGACGCGGCGGTAGAACGTGGGCCACACGAGGACGTTGAACGCGGCGTTGGCGAAGAGGAGCGAGACGAGGAGCGTGGTCACCTCTCGAGGCTATCGCCGCGTCGCGGTGTCACTCGTCGGCGGAGTCCTGCGCCTGCGTGATCTCGATGACGGGCGCGACGGGGATCACGATCGACTCGATCGGCGCGGCGGGCTCTCCGAGGAGTCCGACCAGTCCGATGTCGAGGGGCGCGGGATCGGTCAGTCTTTCGGCCGCCGTCTCTTCGCGAGCGGGGTCGGACGGAATGCCCGCCCATTCCGTCGGCTCTTCGGGCCGCTGCTGGAAAAGTCCCATGACCTCGTCCTCCTCAGTCGTCGCCGAGGTCTTCGGCGACGATGTCGTCGGCCGCCTCGATCTCGCGGCGTCGCCGCGGCGTGACCGCACCGCCCACCTTGCGTGCGGCGCCGCCGACAGCGCTCGCGCTCTTCGACACACCGCCCGCGACCGCATCGCCCGCGCGCCGCACCAGGCGACCGGCCGACGTCTCGAGCCGTGCGGCGCCCGGCAGCGGTTCGAGTTCGGCCGGAAGGACGACGGGCGCCAGACCGAAGGCCCGACGCGAATTGACGAGCACACGGCGACCGAGAACGTGGTTGCCGGCACCGCCGATGACGGCGCCCACGCCGAACGGCAGCGCCTTGCCGATCCACGACGCGCCGCCGCGCGCGGCGAACTGGTGCACGAAGGCGGTCTTGAGACGGTCGACGAGCGGTCCCATCGCGGCGCGGGGGAGCGTCTTGGTCACGAGCTCACCCCAGTACTTGTCGCGTGTCACGCCCTTGCCCGCCGCCTGCCCGGCGAGCTGCGCGACGAGATCTACGCCCTCCTTGCCGAGCATCAGCGTCAGCACCAGGGCGCGCGCGCGGTCGGGGTCCGCCACCGGGATGCCGTGCACTTCGGCCACCGACTGGGCGAACAGCGTCGTCGCCTCGAGGAAGCCGACCGTCTCGACCCCGCTGAGTGCGAGCGTCACGCCGGTCCCGATCCCGGGGACGACGGCGGTCGCGCCGACGGCGGCGCCGCCCGTGGTCACCGCGGCCAGGTAGCGCCGCTCGAGCATCCGCACGATCTGGTCGCTCGTGGCATCCGGATGACGAAGACGGATGCTGCGCAGGTGCGCGATGACGACGGGACGCTGGATGGCCAGGACGCGATCGAGCATGCGCACGACGCGCGGATGCTCGTCGGACCCGACAGGAGGGACACCGCCGACCCACGGGGAGTCGTCGGGAAGCGAATGGATGCGATGCACCTTGTCGACCACGACGCGATCCTACGGTCGGCTCACTGAGCGACCGCTGGGGGATCGCCGGGGATCAGACGTAGAGATTCGCGCGCTCGAGATCTTCGGCGAAGTCGACCTCGACGGCGTACAGGTCCGAGATGTCCATCGGCTCGAGCAGCAGGCCGTCCTCGGCGATCGCGAGCTCGAGGCCGCGCTCGAAGTAGTCCTGGTCGTCGACGCGGGTCAGCTGGCGCATGAACGCCTTCTTGTCGGCGCTGGAGATGAAGTTGATTCCGACGGCCTCGCCGATCCCGCCCTTGACGGTCTTGGACAGCTCGTCGATGAACCCCTCGCGCGTGACGGTGTACTTGACCTCTTCGTCGCTCACCTTCGAGGTGTTGACGGTCACGAACGACTGGTCGCGCTCGATGAGCTCGATCGCGCGACCGAGGATGCGGGGGTCGAACACGACGTCGCCGTTCATCCACAGCACGCCGCCCTTGCCGGTCTTCGCGAGAGCGCGCAGAAGGCTCTTGGAGGTGTTGGTCTGGTCGTAGCGGTCGTTGTACACGTACTGGGCATCGGGGAACGCCTCGACGATGGTCTCGGCGCGGTAGCCGACGACCGTCGTGATCTTGGCGTCGT
>JBEVLS010000315.1:0-6630 GCA_040509015.1 Microbacterium sp. | reverse complement strand
GCCGACGGCGTGTTCCTCGGAACCATCGAGCAGCACGCGGAGGATCGCTTCTTCGCGCGGAACGCCACCCGCGCATACGTCGGCGAGTACCGCACGGTCGACACGGCGATCGATGCAGTGATGGCGCACTTCGGGTAGCGGATCCCACAGCTGCCGCGGCGGGCGTGATGCTCTCGGCTGCGAGGAGCACGGACGCGGGACGTTCTCGCGGCGCAGACCCCAGCCTGCCCGAGGCGTGGGTGAGCAGACGATGATGGAGCAATGACCTCGATGGAGTACACCTCGCTCGGCCGGACCGGCACGTCGGTCTCTCGCATCGCGCTCGGCACGATGAACTTCGGCGACCGCACGTCGGAAGAGGAGTCGTTCGCGATCCTCGACCGGGCGCTCGAGCTCGGAGTCAACTTCATCGACACCGCGAACGGCTATGGCGGTGCGGGCGGTCGCGGGGCGACCGAGGAGATCATCGGCCGCTGGTTCGCCGCCCGACCCGGAGTGCGCGACGACATCGTGCTCGCGACGAAGGTGCATTCGCCGATGGTGGATCCCACCGCGGACGGCGACGTCGTGAATGCGCGCGGGGCATCCGCGTGGCAGGTGCGGAGAGAAGCGATCGGCTCCCTCCGTCGTCTGCAGACGGACAGGATCGATCTGTACCAGTTCCATCACATCGACCGCCACATCTCGTGGCCCGAGCTGTGGCAGTCGATGGAGGTCCTCGTCGCCCGCGGCGAGGTCGTGTACACCGGCAGCTCCAACTTCGCCGCGTGGAACATCGCTCAAGCCAACGAGATCGCACGTTCGCGCCACTTCCTCGGACTCGTCAGCGAGCAGTCCCTGTACAACCTCACCCAGCGGGCGATCGAACTCGAGGTCATCCCCGCGGCACAGGCCTACGGCATCGGAATCCTCCCGTGGTCGCCGCTGGGCGGCGGGCTGCTGAGCGGACCGCCCTCCGATCCCGCCGGCCGATCCGCCGGGCAGACGGACGCGCGTTCACGTCGACGTGAGCAGCTCGACGCGTACGACCTCTTCGCCCGCGAGCGCGGGTGGACGTCTTCCGCGCTCGGTCTCGCCTGGCTCCTGCACCAGCCCGCGGTCACCGCGCCGATCATCGGGCCGCGGACGGTGGCGCAGCTCGAGTCCGCTGTCACTGCGCTCGACATCCGTTTGAGCGACGACGACCTCGCGACGCTGGACGGACTGTTCCCCGGGCCGGGAGGCCAGGCGCCGGAGGCGTACGCCTGGTAGCCCGGCCAGGCGGCGGTCGATCCGACGTCTGATCGGCGAGGATGCGCGCACGTCGAGAGAGCTCCGCCGGGGTGATCGGTTTTGTCCATTTGTCCGGTGCGTGCACGAAGCGCTCATACAGTTGCGACGTCGCTGAGATGCCGGCAGGGCGAAGTCGCCTCCGTGGGCACGCAGACTCGCAGGGATGCGGGCAACCCCGGTGCATCGCGGCACGAGACCATGGAGGATCACTGCAATGAAGCACACAGCACGTCTTCTCGGCATCGTCGCCGCGGGCGCGATGGCCGTCGGAGCGCTCGCCGGCTGCTCGGATTCCGGGAACCAGGACCCGGATGCGGGCTCAGGACCGGTCACGCTCGACCTGGCGTGGTGGGGCAACGACTCCCGCGCCGCGATGTACGAGCAGGCGATCGACCTGTTCGAATCCGAGCACCCCGACATCACCGTCAACGGCACGTTCGGCGACTTCTCCTCGTACTGGGACTCGCGCTCGACGCAGGCGGCGGCACGCAACCTGCCCGACGTCATGCAGTTCGATCAGGCGAACCTCGTCGAATACGGCCTGAACGGAGCGCTGCTCGATCTCACGCCCTACTTGGGTGAGCAGCTCGACGTGTCGGGTATGGAAGAGGTCGTGATCGACGCCGCGACGGTGGACGGCACCCAGTACGGCGTGCCCGTCGGAACCGGAACGCTCGGGCTCTTCATCAACCCCGCGGTCGTCGAGGCGTCGGGGGTCGAGCCCCTGGACCCCGACTACACGTGGGAGGACCTGAACGATTGGATCACCGACGTCACCGCGGCCGGAGTGACGAGCGCTGACGGCAAGGCCGTGTTCGGCGGCTTCGACCATGGTCTGACGATGTGGTTCTTCATCCAGTGGCTGCTCCAGCAGGGCGAGCAGCCGTTCGAGGACGACGGATCGTTCGCCTTCACCAAGGACGACGTCGCGGAGTTCCTCGATCTGACCACGGAGCTGCGCGAGTCCGACGCATTCTTCCCGCACTCCCGCGCGACCGAGCTCGCACCCGGCGACGGCTTCGCGGTCGGCGAAGCGGCGAGCACGCTCACCTGGGACAGCTTCTTCGCCCGCTACACCGACGTGGCCGACCTCGAGACGCTCCCGGTGCCCACGGGCCCCGACGGCGAGAAGGCGGTCTTCTACACGGTTCTCCACATGGCGGGCTCGGCGAACACCGAGCACCCCGAAGAGACGGCTCTCCTGCTCGACTTCCTCGCCACCGACCCGGGTGTCGCCGAGATCTTCGGCACGTCCCGCGGCATCCCGACCGATCCGGCGCAGCTGGATGCGCTCGACTTCCCCGAAGGATCGCTCGAGGCCAAGTCACTCGACTATCGCGCATCGCTCGAGGACTACGAGACGGTGGCGACGCCGACTCTCCCGGGGACGTTCGCCTCGCTCGAGGCGACGTGGGTGCGTCTGAACGAGGACCTCATGTTCGGGACGATCACGGTCGATCAGTTCGTCGACCAGTGGTGGGCCGAAGCAGAGGCTCTGGGCTGACCGCCGACACACGCCCGTAGACAGGGGCGGCAGCGCGACTCGCGTCGCGTCGCCGCCCCTCAGTCGTCGGCGCCGGTCGTCCAGCGTGCGAGCTGCGCGATGAGACGCCGGTGACCCGCCGACGCGTACGACCGCTCATCGTGGCCGAGCACGTCGACGGCGACGCGCGAAGTGCCCACCCGCCGCACCCACGCGGCCGGCTCGACGGCATCCGGGCCCGGGAACTCCGCGACGGTCGTGCTGCGGCCGATGCGCTGTAGACGGCAGTAGCGCTCGTCGTCCACGACGAAATCCTCGACTGACGCGCCGTCGGGAAGACGGACGCCGGTGACCTGCACCTCGTCGAGCGGCGGGTGGAAGGAAAGGCCGGGCACCCACATCGCGCCGACGGCGGGGGCCCACTCGGGGTAGTCCCGCAGCGACGCGACCGCGCAGTGCAGCGCGAGCACGCCGATCCCGCGCTCGAGAGCGCCGGCGAACCCGTCGACCGATGCGCCCGGAACCGGCTCGGCGTCGGCGCTCTCGCGCCACGGGTCGCCGGCGTTGACGACGAGGAGATCGACGCCGGTGAGACGGGTCATCGCCGCGTCGACGTCCTCCTCGATCGTCACATCGAATCCGACGCCCGAGAGGATGCGGGCCACCGACGGGCTCGTCTTCGGGAACGGATGCCACGGGTCGGCGTAGCGACCCGCGCCGCTCGCGATCAGCGCGCGCATGCGGTGTCCTCTCGTCAGGCGATCGTGGCGAGGTCTCGGTGATGCACTTCGTAGTCGAGGCTACCCACCGTGACGAACCGCTCGATCTCGTCGACGGTCTGTCGTCCCATCCGCCGCAGCTCGTTGCCGACGGAGCCGGCGATGTGCGGCGTGAGCGTGACACCCGGCGCGGAGAACAGCGCGTGCCCGCTGGGCAGCGGCTCGGGATCCGTGACATCGAGCACCGCCTTCACCCTGCCGGCGGCCAGTTCGACGAGCAGCGCGTCGGTGTCGACGAGCTTGCCCCGCGCCGTGTTGATGAGCGTCGCGCCGTCGCGCATGAACGCCAGCTCCCGGGCGCCGATCATGCGGTACGTCTCGGGCAGGGACGGCGCATGCAGGCTGACGATGTCGGACACGCGGAGCAGATCGTCCAGCGAGACCAGCGTCGTGCCCAGAGCCGCGGCATCCGTCGTCGACAGCGACGGGTCGTAGAGGACCGTCGAGACGTCGAACGGGCGAAGCAGGTCCAGCACGCGCCGGCCGATGCGCGAGGCGCCGACGATGCCCACCGTGATGCCGTAGGCGCCGATGTCGCCGCGGGGGCGGGACACCGCCATGTCGTGCGTGCGGTGGAACGCGCTCGCGGCTTCCAGAGCGTGCTTCGCGCTGAGCAGGATCATCGCGAGGGTGTATTCGGCGACGGGCACGGCGTTGGCGGCGGCGCTGCTGGACACCCGGATGCCGCGCTCCCACAGGGCCGGCGACACGACGCGCTTGACCGAGCCCGCCGCGTGGAAGACAGCGCGGAGGTTCGGCCAGGCATCCAGCATGTCGGCGTCTAAGCGCGGAGCACCCCAGCCCGTGATGAGGATCTCGGTCTGATCGGCGTGGAGAGGGATGCGGGGGTCGGCGCGCGTCACGACATCGTCGCCCAGTCGGACGAGACCGCGAAGTCGGACCAGACTCGGCTCGTCGAACAGTTCGCCCACCAGACTCGTCTCCTCGAGCGCGAACGTGGCGCGGGGTGCGTTCATGCGCGCACCTCTCCTCGGGTGGGGACGAGATCGACGGTACCGTCGCTCCACCTCACGCGCACCGATTGCTCCTCGATGTCGAGGCCGTCCAGGATCGACGGATCGGCGTCCGACGCCGTGCCGGACAGGACGACGAGTGCTGCGACCAGGTCGCCGTGGTCCGCAGGGGTGGACTGCGCGGCCCACGGCGTCGCCGACTGGTCGGTGAAGGGGTTCGATCCCGATCGCACGGTCACTTCGGCGACGTCGAGGCCGCGCACCGGCACGACGGCGGTGAGCACCCCGTCGGCGCGGGTCGCCGATGCGTCCGACGTCTCGGCGAAGAGCTCCTGCGACGGCAGCGGCCATCCGCCGATGCGGAACCGCCATGGTCCGATGTCGTCCGGCCAGACCTCGTCGGCGGCGAGTGCGGCCTCGGGCCGCGCCTCGCCCGCGGCCGGCGTCCACCACGCGAGTCGCAGTTCGGTCGCGCCGCGCACGACCGAGGCGGTCGTCACGACGGGGCCGCGGCGCAGCGACGCCCACGCCGCGGCATCCGCGTTCTCGGTGTCGAGCCAGTGCACGCGCGATCGGGAGACGGCCACGGTGTCGGTGATGTGCAGACGCTCGATCATGTCGCGATGCGAAGGGATGCCGCGCGCGTCGAGAAGCGCGGCGTGCGAATCCAGCGGACTGGCGATCGCCTCGGGCGACAGCTCGGGCGACGTCACGTTCGAGTAGGCACTCCGTTGATAGAACGGATTGTCGGCGCGAGCGGCGCCGGCGGGTCCGCGGAAGCCGTCCGACCCGTGGTTGAGAACGCGGACGATGCCGTCGGCGGGAGTGTTCACGACCAGCCAGCCGGGTGCCGACAGCGCTCGGACGGTGATGGTGTCGCGCTGAGGGGCCTCGACGCCCGTCGTCCACTCCGCGTCGCCTTCCGGCAGCAGCAGGCCGAGGAAACCCTTGCTCGCCCAGTACGGCGAGGAGCCGCTCGTGTAGACCTGACGGAGGCGCAGGAACTCGCGGTGCCAGCCGATGGACAGCAGCCCGCGGTCGTCGACGGCTCCGGCATCCAGAAAGTGCGACACGACGTCGGCTGCGAGCGCGCGTGTCGCACCCGTCGGCAGTGGCGACACTCCGGCGATGGCGGCCGTCCAGAACGGTGCCAGCATGCCGAAGCGGTAGGTGAGCGAGCGACCCTGCAGGAGCGGTGCACCCCGGGATCCGATCAGTTCCCGCGCCTGATCGATGAACGACGAGAGGCGCTCTCGATGCACGGCTGCCAGGGGCGTTCCCGCGATGCGGGAGTGGAGCAGGGGGTACACATGCCACGCCCACCCGGCGTAGTAGTCGAAGCTCTGTCGGCTCCCGGTCGGACCCGCGCCGTCGGAGTACCAGCCGTCGCCGACGTAGAGTCGCTCCTGCAGTTCGGCGTTGCGATCGAGGTCGTCCTGGTTCCAGGGGCCGCCCACCTGCGCGAGGAAGGCCTCGATGACGTTCTGGAACCAGATCCAGTTGTTCGTGTAGCCGGTCGTCCCGACGACGCCGGACATCCAGTCCACGACGTGCTGCCGGTCGCGCGCCTCGAGCCGGTCCCAGAGCCACGGGCGCGTCTCGGAGAGGGCGATGGCGACGGACGCCGCTTCGACGACCGCCTGCCGACGCTCGGCGATCGTGGGCCAGCGCTCGGGTCCCGACGGGTCGACACCCGCGATGAGCCCGGAGCGGTACCGGTCGAGCAGTCCGTCCGGGTCGTCGCCGCCCGCGCCGCGCACACGGAAGGCGGCGAGCAGAAAGGTTCGGGCGAAACCCTCCATGCCGTCGCTCCATCGACCGGAGGCGCTCGCGGGGCCGGGGAGGGTCACCAGGGCACCAGTCGGTGAGGCGTAGGGGACGGCGTCGGCGAGCAGCCGATCGGCGAGGTCCTGCCAGGCTCGGCGTCCCCCGTCGAACGAGGGCCTGGAACTGTCGCGCATCACCGTCACCGTCCGATCGTGCACTACGCTCGCCTACTCACGGCACACTTCGGACAATTTCGATCAATCTGCGACACCGCAGCAATCCGTCCGACCGACGCGAAGGGGCGGGCGATGGCGCCACAGAATCTGCTGCCGAGGGCGCGACACGAGCACCTGCT
>JBEVLS010000314.1:0-9740 GCA_040509015.1 Microbacterium sp. | reverse complement strand
ACAGGATGCGCTCGGTCGTCGTCGTCTTGCCGGCATCGATGTGCGCCATGATGCCGATGTTGCGGACCTTGGTGAGGTCGGTGAGCACTTCTTGTGCCACGGGGTGTCTTCCTTACGTGTTCGGTATGCACCGGCCGGGGAGGTCGTCCCCGGCCGGTGACGCAGAGCTGGTTACCAGCGGTAGTGCGCGAAGGCGCGGTTCGACTCGGCCATCTTGTGGGTGTCTTCACGGCGCTTGACCGCGGCACCCAGGCCGTTCGAGGCGTCGAGGATCTCGTTCTGGAGACGCTCGATCATCGTCTTCTCACGACGGCCCTTGGCGTAGCTGACGAGCCAGCGGAGGGCGAGCGTGTTGGCACGGTGAGGCTTGACCTCGACCGGCACCTGGTAGGTCGAGCCGCCGACGCGGCGCGACTTGACCTCGAGGGTCGGGCGCACGTTGTCGAGGGCCTTCTTGAGAGTCGCGACGGCGTCCTGGCCGTTCTTCGACTCGACGCCCTGGAGGGCGGTGTAGACGATCGACTCCGCGATGGACTTCTTGCCGTCGACGAGGATCTTGTTGACGAGCTGGCTGACGATCGGAGCGCCGTAGACCGGGTCGTTGACGACGGGGCGCTTCGGGGCGGGTCCCTTACGAGGCATGTTCCTTAACCCTTCTTGGCGCCGTAGCGGCTGCGAGCCTGCTTGCGGTTCTTGACGGCCTGCGTGTCGAGAGCGCCACGCACGATCTTGTAGCGGACACCGGGGAGGTCCTTCACACGACCGCCGCGGACGAGCACCAGCGAGTGCTCCTGGAGGTTGTGGCCCTCACCGGGGATGTAGGCCGTGACCTCGGTCCCGTTGCGGAGCTTCACACGGGCGACCTTGCGCATCGCCGAGTTGGGCTTCTTGGGGGTGGTCGTGTACACGCGGGTGCAGACGCCCGCCTGCTGAGGGTTCGCCTTGAGCGCCGGCGCCTTGGTCTTGACGACCTTGGGCGAGCGACCCTTGCGAACCAACTGCTGAATGGTTGGCACGTTCTCTCCTTGTAGTTGCTGCACGGTGACAGCGTTCGTGTCTCCCCCGAGGCATCCCGGATCTTTCGATTCGTGACGCTGCGGGCTCACATTCATCCACCACGCGCCAGAATGATCCGGAGCGCTTCAGGTGGTGGATATGCCGTGGGGGTGGCCTGTTCGCAGGCCCTTCCCTGAGATGGGGCGCTTCGATCGCCGTCTTCCGAGCCGGGGCACGGCGGACGGCGCGCGCGAGCGCACACCGCATCCATGATACGCGGGTTTCGCGGGTCGGGTCAAACGCGGGCGGGCTCTCTCAGCCGGTGGTCAGCAGAAGCGTCAGCAGCGTCGCGACCGCGGCGACCGCGATGACGGATGCCACGACGACCACGATCGTCAGGCGTCGTCGCGCACCCCGGCGTCGGGCGGACTCCGCGGCCTGCGTGTCGACGACCGCCTGGGGCGCGCGGGCCGGCGGCGGCGTCCGCGGGACGGACGCGGACTCCACTGCGCGCGGACGGTAGATCGCCGGCGTCTGCGGCTCGTTCCGACGCGGATTCGACCCGGTGCCGGCGGGGGACGACGTGGACGGACCCCGTGCGATCACGGTGTCCTCGGCAGGCCCCGCTCCGGGTGCCGCCGCGGCGGCTTCGGCCCGGCGTCGGGACTCGCGTCGCACGACCATGGTGGACCCGTCGTCGAGCTCGGCCTCGGGCTCCTCCGCCGCGGGCGTGCCCCGCCGCCGGACGAAGCCGGGGGCGGCGTCGTCTGCGACCGGAGACCGCCCGGGATCCCGTCGTGCCGAGACCCCCGTCGTCTCCCACTCCCCCGCCGCCGCGTCATCCGCTGCCAGAGGGGATCGGCGCCGCGCGGCGATCTCGGTCTCCTCGTCCACCTCTGCGTCCGGTGCGCTGCGCCGACGGGCCACCACGGTCTCTTCACCGACATCGGCCGGCGGCGTGCCGCCGCGGCGGACGACCCGCGTGTCCTCGACGTCGTCGTCGGTCACTCGGCGCTCCGCACGAGCCGGATCTCGGCGTCGCCGAGCAGGAAGCGGTCACCCGCCTCGATCTCGACGCCCGGGGTCGCCTCGACCTCCGTGCCCATCAGCGTGGCGAAGACCACGCCGTTCGTGGAGTCGAGGTCGGTGACGTACCAGGTGTCGCCCCGCAGGACGAGGCGCGCGTGCGTCTTGGACACCGTGCCGTCGTCGATCGAGATCAGCTGGGCGGTGGGGTTGGCGGCATCGTGCGACGGACGGCGTCCGAGCAGCACGACCTCGGCGCCGATCGCGATCGGCTCGCCGCCCGGCGGGATCAGCGACCAGTCCGTGCGGCGTCGGCGCGCGATGATCGTCTCTTCGAGCGGATCCTCGGGTATCAGCGGCCGACGGTTCTGCGCCGAGACCGACGACATCGCCGACCGGGGGGCACCGGCATCCGGAGCACCGGCGATGGCGGACACCGGACCCGACGTGTCGGGGAAGGCGTCGCCCTCAGGCAGCGGCGAGCGCGACGGCGCCCAGGGCTCGGGCGACGCGGCGGGCGCCGGCTGACGGGTGACGGACGGCGCCGGCTGCGGGGGCCCCGACACCGCCGACAGCGGAGCGGGCGCACCCGCGATGGCACCCGTCACCTCTTCGGAGTCCTCGGAGAACGGCTGCGACGTCAGGGGCGCCTCGAACATGCCGCGTCCGCGGACGGGCCCTTCGACCGTCGCATCGTCCGCCCACTCGAGGAGAGGCTCCGCCGACGTCGGCGCGAACGGGCTGCCTTCACGGGCGGGCGGGGTCGGGGCGAGCGGGACGGATGCCAGGGGCACCGGCGCCGCGGGTGCGACCGGCGCGGCAGGAGCCGACGACGGCGGGATCGGAGGCGGCGCCCAGCCGCCCGCCGGCGGTATGACGGGCGAACCGGAGCGTCCCGTCGGCGGCGCCGCGGGCGCGGCATCCTGAACCGGATCGGGCGCGAACGGCGAGAGGTGTGCGGGAGCCGGCGAGGACGGGGCGACGGCGTCGGTCGACGATGTGAAGGCGGAGTCGGACGGAGCGACGTGGGTGGACCGGCCGTGGAAGGCCGGGCCGGGCGCCGCGTCGGACGGAAGCGGAGGAAGAGCCAGCCCGGGAGGGTAGGACCCGCCCGACACGAACGGCGTCGCCCCCACGCGCCGCGGGCCTGCATCGTCGCCCACCCAGCGCGACGACCCGAAACCGACGATGGACGCCCACACCGGGAAGACGAGCGCGGCGACCACCGTCATGCCTGCGCCGAGACCGAATTCAGCATTGATCCGGTGGCACGCGATGATCGTGACGACCCAGACCGCGAGCGCGCCCAGGATCGGGAAGAGGTAGAGCAGCAGGAGCAGCGGCGACATCCCGCCCAGACGCAGGAGCACGATCTGATTGAGGATCGGCACCCAGCCCTTCCAGCCGAGTTCGCCGGACTTGCGGAAGACCGCAGCCAGCGCGAGCGACGTCCAGACGTAGAAGACGGCGAAACCGGCGAACCAGAGAAGGCCCACGGCGGTGGCTGTGGCGGTATCGATGGAGGTCATGGTGTGGAGCGCGCGGGCCGGAGCGACGAGCGCCTCCCCCTCTCGGCGAAGAGCGTGCGGGCGCTCGGTGCGGGCGCCAGCGGGCGGATGATCGATCTCAACGATACGGTCGCGAGGCCTCTGCGCCAGAAACCTCGCGATCCGAGAAGCGCGTGGCGCTCCTCCTCGACGAGCCGCCAGTACTCCGCGGCGTCGTCCGTCGTGAGCCCCGCGCCCGCTCCGGCGAACACCGCACGATCGGCGGACGCCGCCAGCTGCGGGCTCGAGGGTGTCGCGAGCAGGGTCGCGATCTCGCTGCGTGTCGCCGTGCGGGGCACGTCGCGCCGCGCGTCGATCGCGGCATCCACGACCTCTTCCCATCCCCCGGCGATGCGTTCGGCCGGGCTGCCCGCGGAGCGACGCCGGCGACGTCGGAGCCTCTTGGCGACGATGATCCCGATGAACGGCCCCGCGATGAGCAGCGCGACGAGGATTCCGATGCCCGCTCCGCGCAGGAGCGGCCACAGCCACGCCAGATCGAGGCCCTCGGCCTCTTCGGAGGGATCGGACGCGACGGCGTCCTGCTGCAGCGGATCGGGCGGGACGATCTCCTCCACGACGTCGGGCCGCACCTCGGTCACGACCTCGGGATCACGCTGCGTCGTCACCTCGAGACTCGGCGACTGGGCGTACTGGGGCGTGACGTCGATCGGCACCCACTCGCCGGTCGACGACTCCACTTCGGTCCACGCCGTGAGGTCCTGCGCTCGGCAGGCGCCGTCCTGGCAGACCGCGAGCCCGTCCTCGGCCGACGCCAGCCGCGCACCCACGACCACGCGCGACGGGAATCCGAGTTCGCGGGCGATCAGGGCGACCGCGACCGAGAACTGCTCGTCGTCGCCTATCGCGGCGACGTAGTTGTCGGATGCCGCCGCCCGAGGATCGGCTTCGCGCTCGAGCAGACGCGAGAAGAGGGTGTCGATCCGACCGAGCGAATGGCCCGACGCACTCGGCTGGAACTCGTACCCGGTCAGGGATTCGGTCCACTCCGCGGTGTCGTCGTCGCCGATCGACAGCGCGTGGCTGAGGTAGCCGCGCTCGCGCAGCAGGGTCACCAGCTCGGCGAGCGCGGCGCCGCCGGTGCCCGTCGCGTGCTGCTCCACCCATGTGCGAAGGCTCTCCGGGGCGACGAGGTCGACCTGCGTGCCCGGCGCCTCGAGCTCGGCGAGCGGGACCGTCTCGGGCTCGACGCCCGTGGCGCGATACGCATCGCCCGCTTCGAGTCCGCCGCCGGCGGACTGCACACCGGCCGACGAGCCCGCGCTGTAGTAGAAGCCGTCCGCGAGCGATGCGGCGCGTGGTCCCGCGAAGTCGACCGACTCCAGGCGGCCGGCCGTCGGCATCCACAGTCCGCCCCACTCGGCGATCGACACGTCCAGTTCGACCCGCTCGCCCTCCCCGGCGTCGAGCGCCGCCGGGACTCGCACGAACCGTCCGTCGCCGGTGTCGCCGACACGGAAGACCGCGCCGTCGTAGTCGGTCAGGGTGGCGATGCGGATCCGGTCGGGCGCGGCATCGGTCGGGTCGATCGTGAACAGGACCCGATCGGCCGTGCCGTCCGCGAACATCCGCCGGTACTCGGCGAGCGGACTCACCTCGGACGACAGATCGATCTCGGGACCGACCGCCGAGCGCAGCACATCCCGATCGGCGCCGCGTGCCGCGAACGGCACGACCGCGACGGCGACGAGCACCGAGGCGCCGATCATGCCGATGCCCAGGCTCACGCGGCGCCGATCCGCGGGTGTCGCGTGCCGCGAGACGCGCACGCCGCTCGCGTACGCGGCACGCTGGAGCGCCCGTACACGTTCGTCGTGGGTGCGCCACGACAGCCACAGAAGGCTGGAGATCAGGCTGACGACGCCCAGCGCCGTCTCGGCCGGCGCGTACAGCGTGACGGGGCCGACGACGAGCGGCGCGCTCACGTCCGTACGACCGAAGAAGAGCCCGAACGAGACCATCCCGAGCGCGATCGGCGCGGCCACGTACGCGCGCCTGCCCTCGCGCCAGGACAGCAGCAGCATCGTGCAGGTTCCGACCAGGAACACCACCAGAGCCGGCACGAGGAGGTTGCGGTACGACCCGACCGGCAGGTCCACCGTGACGAGGTCCTTCCAGGCGACGGCGGCGCCGGTGGCGAGTTCGCCGAGTCCGCGGACGAGCTCGGCCGGTCCGCCCAGTCGCGCCGGCACGGCCAGCGGGACGCCCACGACGAAGAACGCGATCGCGAGGGCCCCCGCCACGATCCAGCCGTTCCAGCGGCGGATCCACGCCGCGACGGCGATGGCGGCGGCGAGCACGGCGGCCACGAGGACGAGGATGAGGAAAGCCGGCGCCCGGTAGATCGGCCATGCGGCGAAGGCCGACGCGGCGACGATGACGGACGTGAAGAGCGATCCCGCCACGATGCGCGGCTGAAGACGCGGCGCGGCGAGCGCGGCATCCCGTCGTGTCCTCATGGGGGCGCTCACGTCGACGCTCCGCGCACGAGGAGGCCGGAAAGGTCGTCGAGAGTCCCGACGGTCATGACCGTGATGCCCGACAGGGCCTGCATGCGCGGGTGGGCGCGCTCGTCGCACACCACGGCGATCACGGCGGTGTCGGCTGCGAACGCGAGGGCCGCCTGCTGCAGGCGCACGAGCGGAACCGTCGATCCGACGACGATGAAGGCGATCGAGAGCTGCTCGCCCGTCTCGGCGGTGAGACGGCAGACGTCGGGGATCTGCATCGTGTTCTCGAACCGCGTGACGCCGCTGAACCCGTCCAGGAGCGGCCGGGGCGCGACCGCCGGAAGGTGGCGGATCGTCCGGAGCCGCCCGCGCATCACCCGGGGGATCTCGACGCCGGTGACGATCGTCACGTCGCGCGCGTCGTGCACCGCGCGCAGGCCCAGCGACGCCGCGCACGAGACCGCCAGCTCGAACTCGTCGTCGTCCAGGTACTCTGCTTCGCCCACGCCCATCACGATCGCCATGCGCGAGCGGCGCGACTCCTCGTACTGGCGCACCATCAGGCGGCCGGTCTTGGCCGTCGACTTCCAATGGATGTGCCGCCGCGAGTCGCCCGACACGTAGGGACGGATCGCGTGGAACGACATGTCCGAATCCACCAGGCGACGCGTCGCGCTGCCCTCGAGGTCGCGGATGAGACCGGCGCTCGTCGAGGGGAGCGTGACCGTCCGGGGGTGCACGAAGACCTCGTGGATGTCGGCGAACGCGTGCTCGCGTCGCAGGAGGCCGACGGGGTCGCTGCGCACCGTCGTGGCGGGGCCCACATCGATGATGCCGCGGCGGAGCCCCGGGATCTCGAGCGGCTGCGAGACCGTGTGGCCCGGGCGCAGGAGCGGCACCCCGAACTCGACGAGGCCGGAGCCCACGGGGATGTCGATGCGGCCGGGCAGCGCCAGACGGCGACCGTGATTGCGGACGACGACCTCGCCCGCGACGTCGTCGCCGGCGACGATCCGCTCATGGGCGAGCGAGAGGTCGACGTCGTACGAGCGCGCGCCGAACAGGAACGGGATGCTGACGAGCAGGAGCAGCAGCGCCGCGGCACCCGCGACCATCCACTCCACCCAGCCGAAGACGACACCGAGGGTCAGTCCGACCGTCGCCGCGAGCACGACGAGCGCGCCCGCCGGACGCACGGTGCGCGCGGTCCACGTCGCGGCGACGGCCGTCGCCGCGACGACCGCCCGCCACGCCCTCGCGACGCCCACGACGACGCCGACCATGCGCCCGGAGGCGACGGACGTCGCCGTGACGGACGTCATGTGCGTGCGCCCCGACGTCCCGGCGGTGGACGTACGGGTGAACCGGCTCTCGGTCAGGCTCATACGGCCTCGCGGCGACTCGGCGGGGTGATGTCGAGCAGGACCTGGCCGATGACGGCCTCCTGCGTGACGCCGTCGAACTCGGCTTCGGGCAGCAGGATGAGGCGGTGTGCGAGCACGGGGACGGCGAGCGCCTTGACGTCGTCCGGCGTCGCGTACGTGCGACCCTGCGACACCGCGCGCGTGCGCACGGCCCGGGTCAGCGCGAGCGCGCCGCGGATGCTGACCCCGAGGCGCACCTCGTCGGCCGAGCGGGTCGCGTCGACGACGCGCGCGATGTAGTCCAGGACGAGCGCGTCGACGTACGCCTGCGCGGCGAGATCGGCCATGCCGATGAGCGCCTCGGGGGTGATCACCGGCGGCAGCTCGGCCGTCGAGACGGCGGCGCCGTCGAGGATGCGCACCGTCGCGGCGTGATCGGGGTAGCCGAGCGACGTGCGCATCATGAAGCGGTCGAGCTGGGCCTCCGGCAGGCGGTACGTGCCGGCCTGCTCGACGGGGTTCTGCGTGGCGAGCACGAGGAACGGCACGCCGACCGGCCGCGAGACCCCGTCGATCGTGACGTGCCCCTCCTCCATGACCTCGAGGAGGGCGGACTGCGTCTTGGGCGACGCGCGGTTGATCTCGTCGGCCAGCACGATGTTGGCGAAGATCGGACCGGCGTGGAACTCGAAGACGCCCTCCTTCTGGTCGTAGACGCTGATGCCCGTGATGTCGCCCGGCAGCAGGTCGGGGGTGAACTGGATGCGGGTGTTCGACCCCTGGACCGACTGCCCCATGGCGCGCGCGAGCGAGGTCTTGCCCGTGCCGGGGACGTCCTCGAGAAGCACGTGCCCTTCGCTCAGCATCGCCGTGAGGACGAGTTCGACGGCGTGGCGCTTGCCGAGGACGGCGCGCTCGACGTTGTCGGCGAGCTGGGAGAACGTCTGGGCGAACCACGTCGCCTGCTCCTGCGTGATGGTCATCGCGGCATCCTCGATCGATCGGGGGTGGACATCATGGGGTGGGGTTCTCCGGAGCGGGCGGCGGAGGGTTGTTGGGGTTGCACGTGAACGGCGACAGTGTCGCGGATGCCGGGCTCAGTCCGTAGCCGCCGGCCCACCCGACGGTCACCGTGACGCCCTCGACCCGGACGGCGCCGGTGGGCACGGTCCAGGTGCCGGGCTCGTGGGCGAGGAGCGCGTTGGAGGCGTCGTAGTAGCGGACGTTGGTCGGATCGAAGTTCACGGTCGCACGTGCGTTGCCGGGGTCCTCCGAGGAGTCCCACGTCGTGCCGAGCGGCGAGCCGCCCACGCAGGACGTGATGGCCCAGTTCGCCTGCACCTGGTAGGGCATGCCGCTTCCGGACGGGGCGACGTCGGCCCAGGGCGTGGGCGTGCCCCACACGGTGTGCACGTAGCGGGCGTCGATGTCGGGGTAGCTGCCGAAGGACGAGGTCGGCCACCCGCGGAACTCCACGCGGTTGCGGTTGGGGATGGCCTCGGTCGACGTGGGCGCGTTGCGGATGACCCACTCGGCACGCTGCCCGGACACGTTCGGCGTCGGGTCGACGACGTAGGTGTAGCCGCGCGGCGCCCGCTCGGACTGCGTCGCGCGCACGGTCGCCGTCGCCGACGACGTGCCGAACGACTGCTCGTTCCAGTACGAGCCGACGCAGACGTTGAACCGGTACTCCTCGCCGTCCGGCAGCACGAACGACGCCGTCGCCCCTCCCGCGACCGGGGCGCAGGACTGTCCGTCCTGGACGATTCCGTAGCGCAGCGTGGAGTCCTGGCCGTTGAGCTGCGCGGTGGCGCGGGCGGTGATCGTGGACGACCCGTCGCCGTTGGAGGCCGATGTCAGGTTGAGCTGCGGGTTGAGGGGCGCGCCGATGCCGTTGCCCCAGCCGATCGCCGTCGCGCCCATGGGGCTGCCGCCGAGGCCGGGCGGCAGGTCGAACCGCGAGTACGGGGTCACGCTGATCGGCGAGCGCGCGTTGCTGCCGAGGCGGTACGAGGGCACCTCGAGCGTGGACGTCGCTCCGGCGGCGACACGGAGCAGTTCTCCGGTCGGGCTCGTGATCTCGACGCTCCCGGTCTCGGGGTCGAGCCCTTCGACCGTGAGTGCCACGACACCCCCGTCGTGGGCGGTCGGCCCGGGACGAACCCTCACCGTGGGGGGCGCGGGGGGCGCGGCATAGGCCCAAGCGATCGTCTGGACGGATGCCGCGGACTGCCCGACGGCGTTGACGGCGACGGCCGCGTACGTGCGCTTCTCGCCGTTGGGTGCCGCGATCGCCGGACAGGTTCCGTCGGGCGAGCACCGCGCGACCTCCTGCC